>CAJQND010000115.1 GCA_905479595.1 uncultured Hyphomicrobiales bacterium | reverse complement strand
GAACATTATCTCAATGACACAAACGTCTTTCCAAGTTTCTTTTCCATTAACCGCCTCTTTGCCCTCGAAGCCTAGTTTTCGTCACAGATCGACAAGCATATCCATATCAGTTGAATTCATTGCTCCATCCCGAAATAGATGGTCATCGTACCAAACAGTTTCCCCAATGAGAGACCGATGATCCCGAAAGCAACCGATCCATGACCCTGGATACCTTTGTTCGATAGTGTGCCTTGGAACAACGAAGTCGATGAATTCGAGCGCGTTAGCCACAATCAACCCCTTACGTTCAGCTTAACCAAATTGGTTAAACGGTTCTCATTCTAGTTTACTTGAGCATTGATAACCGCAATTCTTCAGAGTTTATCGAATTGAGAATCAACGGTTGTAAAGTGGCGAATTGAGTAGTTTTTGCCAGGTTGTTTTTTTGAGTAAGGAATAATGTTTGCGGCCGCTTCTTGCATAAAAAAGTCCCATCTCAAGTCCTAAAGTGCAAAAACGAGACAAAAAGGTAGGAAAAACCGGGAAACATCATATATCGACAATATTTACCCTCCCGAAAATGCCGAGCTTTACAGACAAATCATCGAGCATGGCGGAGCCATCGTCACAGAGATGATCCCGGGCACAAAACCTCAGGCAAAACATTTCCCCCGCCGTAACCGGATTATATCCGGCATGTCTTACGGCACAGTCGTCATTGAAGCAGCGCAACGTTCAGGCTCTCTCATTACCGCCAGGCTCGCCAACGAACAAAACCGCGTGGTTTTTGCAGTACCTGGATCGCCTATGGACCCGCGCGCCAGCGGAACCAACAAACTCATTCGCCAAGGTGCCGTCCTGACCACATGCAGCCAGGACGTGCTGGACCACCTCGCACCAATGCTGGAACCACAGTTTCCTAGTCTTGGATCAATAGATGAACCCGAAAGAACGGAATTTGATTATCACGAAGATGTTCCACAGAACGTGCGGGAGCAAATAATCTCATTACTCGGCACAGTGCCGGTTGAAATTGATGATTTGATTCGTGAAAGCGGCCACCCGCCAGCGCTCGTGCTTACAGTTTTGCTGGAACTCGAACTGGCGGGAAGACTGCAACGCCACGGCCGACAATCTGTATCGGCTCTTTAAGAACGTCGAGGCTATCCAGGCTTTTTTGCGCGTTCGCCTGCCAAGCCATTAAAATGGGAAAGCGCTTCTTCATGGGTCATCTCAAGGAGATAAACCAGAAAATCCAATTCCGCATTTTTGGCAATTCCACGCAAATTCGCAGCCATGTCGGCAATGTAGGCGGCGGCATCTTCCGGCCCAATTGATATATCTTTTTTGTTCGCCAAATTCGTAAAAAACTCTCAAATTTATCAGATTAGTGCCGGATATTTAGCGTGCCTTCTAATTCAAACGGTGCCGGGAACCCTCTGGGGAACCAAAAATTTCAGCAAACACAGCATATAATAGCTGCAACCTTGAGAATAGTAAATTTTTTAATGCACTCTTATCGTGCAACTTTGGAATATGGGCCGATTTGCTGCACCTTGTACACAACCACAAATTCTCCTATTTGACTCATCGCTGATATTTCAGCATTTTCTTGCACGTCGGCCAGTTAGACAGTACACCGCGCCGGCGGCCTTCTCTATTTTGCCGCTAAATCCGGCATGCCAAGTCGCCCCGGCGCGGGATGCGACGGAACAATAAGAGTGAATATATGAACGTCGTAGTTGTCGAATCACCTGCCAAGGCCAAGACCATCAACAAGTATTTAGGCTCGGACTATACGGTCCTTGCCTCTTATGGCCATGTGCGCGACCTGCCCTCAAAAAATGGCTCGGTTAATCCAGATGATGATTTTGCCATGATCTGGGATATGGATTCCAAATCCAAGCAGCGGGTCAATGACATCGTCAAAGCATTGAAAGATGCCGACACGCTCATTCTGGCGACTGACCCGGACCGTGAAGGCGAAGCAATCTCGTGGCATGTTCTGGATATTCTCAAGCAGAAAAATGTCCTGAAGGACAAACAGGTGCAGCGCGTGGTGTTCAACGCGATCACCAAGTCCTCGATCCTTGAGGCTATGAAACAACCCCGTGACCTCGACCAGGATTTGATCGAGGCTTATCTTGCCCGCCGGGCACTCGACTACCTTGTTGGCTTTACCCTCAGCCCTGTCTTGTGGCGTAAATTGCCTGGATCACGCTCAGCAGGGCGTGTCCAGTCGGTTGCCTTGCGGCTCATCTGTGAACGGGAGCTGGAAATCGAAGCGTTCAGATCACGCGAGTACTGGTCGATTGATTTCAAGCTGAGCACTGCAGAGGCAAAACCATTTACAGCGAAACTCGCCGCGATTGCCGGCAAGAAGCTCGGTAAATTCGACATTCCGGATGAAGCCAGTGCAAAGGCTATTGAAGCCGCCCTTAAGGGTGGCAACTATAGTGTTGAGGCGGTTGAGGCCAAGCCGGTCAAACGCCACCCTAGCGCACCCTTCACCACCTCTACCTTGCAGCAGGAAGCCTCGCGCAAGCTCGGCTTTTCCTCCGCCCACACCATGCAAGTGGCGCAACGGTTGTATGAAGGCGTTGATATCGGCGGCGAAACTGTTGGCCTCATCACCTATATGCGGACCGACGGGGTGGACATCGCCGGTGAGGCTATTGCCTCTGCCCGCAATGTTATCCAGGCGGAATTTGGCGAACCGTATGTGCCAGGCGTACCGCGGGCTTATAAAACAAAGGCCAAAAATGCCCAGGAAGCCCATGAAGCGATCCGCCCAACTGAATTATCACGGCTACCCGCACAGGTTTCCAGCACGTTAGATAATGAGCAGTTCAAGCTTTATGAACTGATCTGGAAGCGCACCATTGCCAGCCAGATGGAAAGTGCTGAACTGGAGCGCACCAGCGTAGATATCACCACTGAAGGCAGTGACAGCAAGCGCTATAGTTTGCGCGCCTCTGGCACCGTGACGCGCTTTGACGGCTTTCTGAAGCTCTATCAGGAAGGTATTGACGATGAGAAGGAAGAAGATGGTCGCCGCCTGCCGAAAATGGCGAAAGGTGACAAAATCGGCTTGACCGAACTCATGCCTAACCAGCATTTCACTGAGCCGCCACCGCGCTATACCGAAGCAACAATGATAAAACGCATGGAAGAGTTGGGCATTGGCCGACCTTCCACCTATACCTCGACGCTTACCACACTACGCAACCGTGAATATGTGCGTCTCGATAAGAAACGCCTGTTTCCAGAAGACAAGGGAAGGCTGGTAACCGCTTTTCTCGAAAGTTTCTTTTCGCGCTATGTGGAATATGACTTTACCGCCAGCCTGGAAGAAAAGCTCGACCGGATTTCTGCAGGCGATGCTCAGTGGAAAGAGGTACTGCGGGATTTCTGGCAGGATTTCTCTGGCGCTGTTGGCGAAATTGCCGATCTGCGCGTGAGCGAGGTTCTCGACGCGTTGAACGAGCTGCTTGGCCCACACGTGTTTCCTGCCAAGGAAGATGGCTCAGACCCGCGCGGTTGCCCGGCATGCGATGAGGGCAAGCTTTCTCTGAAAGTTGGCCGCTTCGGCGCATTTGTCGGCTGTTCCAACTATCCAGAATGCCGCTTCACCCGGCAGATCACTGAAAATGGTGACGACAAAGATAAAGCCGCTTTGACTTCCGGTGATGGGATTGAACTTGGCATAGACCCTGAAACTGGCCTGCCAGTGATGTTACGCGCTGGCCGCTTTGGTCCTTATGTACAGCTTGGCAAACCAGTCGAGGATGAAAAGCCAAAGCGTTCATCGCTCCCCAAAGGCTTGCAACCATCTGATGTTGATCTGGCCATGGCGCTTAAACTTTTGGCCCTGCCCCGCGACGTTGGCATGCACCCAGAATCCGGAAAACCCATTACCGCTGGTCTTGGGCGCTACGGGCCGTTTGTTCTGCATAGCGGTGTTTACGCCAATCTTGAAAATTTCGAAGAGATTTTCACCGTTGGCCTTAACCGTGCGGTTACATTACTGGCAGAAAAAGCGGCTAAAACAGGTGGACGTGCAGGCACGCTGAAAGAGCTTGGCGAACACCCCGATGGCGGTGGCGTAGTCAACGTGATGAGCGGGCGTTATGGGCCATATGTAAAACATGGCCGCATCAATGCAACTTTGCCCAAAGGAACCGAGCCTGACGATATGACGATGGAGCAAGCAGTAGAGTTGCTCGCCGCCAAGGCTGAAAAATCAGGCAAGAAAGCTCCTGCTAAAAAGAAGGCTCCTGCCAAAAAGAAAGCTCCTGCCAAAAAGAAAGCACCGGCGGCAAAGAAAAAGCCAGCCGCTGCGGCAAAGTCGGCATAGGGTTTGACCAGGCCACCAAACAAAAAATCCAAAGCCCGGGCGAAGGCGAAGCCAAATGCTGCGCCCTTCCCGAGCGAGGAGCAGGTGCTCGATTTCATCCGCTCAACAGACGGCAAAACCGGTAAGCGCGAAGTGGCACGCGCCTTCAACATCAAAGGCCAGCAGCGCATTGCGCTGAAAAAACTGCTCAAGCAAATGACCGAAAAGGGCCTTTTGCGCAAGCAATCGCGCAGCCTGAGCGACGCCGCCGATTTGCCGCCCGTCCTGGTGGTTGAAATTGCCGGCACCGATGCTGACGGAGAGCTTTACGGCGAACCTCTCAACTGGGATGAAGAAGCAGGCCCCGCGCCGCGCATTCTCATGCCAGCACGCGGGGCCTCCGGACAAGGCGATGATAAACGTCCCCCCGGTGAAGGTGACAGGGTACTGGCACGGCTGATCAAGACCGGCGACGCAGACTATCCTTATGAAGGCAAGTTGATCCGCCGGCTCACCCGCAGCGGCACGCGCGTTATCGGCGTGTTTCGTGCGTCTGGCAGAAACATGCGCATTGTGCCGGTTGATCGCAAGACACGCCATGACCTTGAAGTGAGACCAGGTGACGACATGGATGCCCGCGATGGTGAACTGGTCTCGGTCGAACTCGTCAGCGACAGTGGTCGTGGATTGAAAACCGCGCGGGTGCGCGAACGCCTTGGCGCTTTGGAAGACCAGCGCAATATTTCACTTATCGCCATTTCTCAGCACGACATTCCAGACCGCTTCTCAGATGACGTGATGGCCGCAGCCGCAGCCTTGAAGGCAATAACGCCAGCCGGGCGCACGGACATCCGCAACATTCCACTCATCACAATTGATCCGCCAGATGCCCGCGACCATGATGATGCTGTGTGGGCGGAGGCTGATGGTGATGGTTGCCGGGTGATTGTCGCCATTGCCGATGTTTCCTGGTATGTGCGTCCCGGTTCAGAACTCGACAAGGAAGCACGCATTCGCGGCAATTCCACTTATTTTCCAGATCGGGTGGTTCCAATGCTGCCCGAACGTATTTCAAACGATCTGTGTTCCTTGCGCGAAGGCGAAGACCGCCCCGCCCTTGCAGTGACCATGGTGTTTGATAAATCCGGCCACAAAACGTCCCACAGTTTTGACCGGGTGCTTATGCGTTCCGCCGCAAAGCTCTCCTATCACGAGGCACAGGCAGCTATCGATGGCACTGGTGACGACAAGGCAAACATGCTTCTGGATACGGTGCTGAAACCACTTTGGGCAGCATATGATATTGCTGCGCGGGGCCGGCACAATCGAGAACCATTGGAACTCAATTTGCCCGAGCGCAAAATCGTGCTCGCGGAAGATGGCACTATTGACCGGGTGGTCAGCCCGGAGCGGCTGGATGCCCATAAACTCATTGAAGAGTTTATGATCCAGGCCAATGTCTGTGCTGCTGAATCGCTGGAAGCCAAGCGCACGCCACTGATTTACCGCCTGCATGACGCACCTTCGCAGGAAAAACTGCGCATCTTGCATGAGTTCCTGCAGACCATCGGTATCAAGCTTACCAAGGGCCAGGTCATGAAGCCGGGCGCGTTTAACAAAATTCTTGCCCAGGTGCGCGGCAAGGATGTCGAGCACCTCGTCAATGAAGTGGTTTTGCGCACTCAGGCCCAGGCGGTGTATGAAGCAGAAAATCGTGGGCATTTTGGTTTGAACCTGCGCCGCTACGCCCATTTCACCTCGCCCATCCGCCGGTACGCAGATTTGATTGTCCACCGCGGGCTGGTCAGCGCATTTGACCTTGGTGAAGGTGGGTTATCGCCCTTCGACATCGAAAACCTCAATGAAACCTCTGAACTCATTTCCACCGCCGAGCGCCGATCCATGGCAGCTGAACGCCAAACCGTAGACCGGCTCATGGCCGCATGGTTGGCAGATCAGGTGGGCGGGATTTTCCGTGGCCGCATTGCAGGCGTTGCCCGTGCGGGGTTGTTTGTGAAGCTCAACGAAAGCGGTGCCGACGGTTTTGTGCCAATATCTTCATTGAATGGCGACTATTTCATTCACGATGAGGCCGCCCAGGCATTGGTTGGCGAACGCACGGGCGAGACCTTCCGCCTCGGCGATACCGCCGATGTGCGCCTGTTGGAAGTAACTCCGCTTGCTGGGGGATTGCGCTTTGAACTCCTTTCGGATGGCCGCAAGGGCAAACCACCTAAACGCAAGCCCAACAAGAAACCGATGCGCAAGAAGCACAAACGGCGCAGATAATCCGCTTGCGGCTTTACAACGCCATGCTTTGCCAGCAATAAGGGCGCAATGAGCACAACAGAATTCAATAGCGACGACCATAAGCGCAGTGTGCCCCAGGCCATGGGACGAGGCGCGATGTTGAAATGTCCAAAGTGCGGCAAGGGCAGCCTTTTTGCAAAATACCTAAAGGCGGCTGATCATTGCCCGTCATGTGGGGAAGCGTTTTTCCACCACCGGGCTGATGATGCTCCGCCTTATTTCACAATGCTGCTGATCGGCCATCTTGTTTTCCCTGGGATTTTTCTGGTTGAACGCCATTATCAACCGCCTATGTGGCTGCATTTTTCGGTATGGATTCCTTTATTGATCGTGCTCTGCCTGGCGCTTCTACCGGTCGTAAAAGGTGCCATCATCGCGATGCAGTGGGCATTGCGCATGCATGGCTTTGAAACAACCGAACCGGTTACGTCAGGGACAACTGATGGCGAAAATTGAAATCCCTAAATCAGGCAAAGGCATTGCCGCACGTGTTGCCGGTCCCACGCTTAAGCCGAAAGATGCCGCAACTCTGATCATCGTGCGCCAGGATGGGCCTGAACCGCGCATATTGATGGGAAAGCGCCATCAGGCCCATGCGTTTTTACCCAATTTGTTTGTCTTCCCTGGCGGGCGCGTTGATATGGCCGACAGCCGGGTAAAGCCTGCCAATACTCTCCATCCTGCGGTTGAAGCCAAGCTGATGGCGCGGATGCGCGGCAAACCGTCGTTGGGACGCGCGCAAGCATTGGCCATGGCGGCGATCCGCGAAACGTTTGAGGAAACCGGATTCCTGATCGGCAAAAAGGCGGACGGCCCGGCGCGGTCTGCCCATACGGACTGGAATGAGTTTCTTTCCACCGGTATGCGCCCGGCCCTTGAGCCATTGCGCTACATTGCCCGCGCCATTACCCCGCCAGGCCGCACGAGACGATTTGATTCGCGGTTTTTTGTGCTTGATGCAGCACACGTAAACAATCTCGACAATCCAGTCGCCACCGCGACCGATGAACTTCTTGAAATCAACTGGCTAACATTCGCAGGCACAGAAGACCTCGATTTGCCCTGGATCACGCGGCAAGTGCTGAAAGTGGTGCAAGAACGGCTGAATGCCAAGGCAGAACCTGACCCAGGTGCTCCAGTCATGTTTCAGTACCAACGGGGAAAATCCTGGTATTCAGACGAGATTTGACGCCGCAGCGCCTTGACATGCGCGTTGTGTTGGCTCATATCCCGCGTTCAGAGATTTTCTAGCGCTTCGGCCACCAGGAGACATAACGATGGCGAAACCAACAACTGCCAAAATCCGGCTCGTAAGCACAGCCGACACTGGCTTTTTCTACGTCACAAAAAAGAACACCCGCACCATGACCGACAAGATGGTCGTCAAGAAATATGACCCGGTGGTGCGCAAGCATGTGGAATTCAAAGAAGCTAAAATCAAATAGGCTTTTTGAAATTTTTCTAAGGTTCTGGGGCGGCGCGCAAGCGGCGCCCTTTTCTTTGCGCAACACGCTGATTGTCTGATGCCCACAAAATCTGATTCAACACCAAGATCTCCCGGCGCAGTCGATGCATTTGCTGCATTGGTCATGGTGCTATTATGCGCCATATGGGGTTTCAATCAGGTCGCGGTTAAGGTGGCGAGTGCCGAAATCCCGCCCTTTGTTCAAGCGGGATTGCGCTCGCTTTGTGCGGCATTCGTGGTCATGGCCTGGTGCCGTTTTCGAGGCATAAAAGCCTTCCAGAACGACGGCACCTGGAAGGCAGGGCTTTTGGCCGGTGCCTTTTTCACCATTGAATTTGCCCTGTTCTTCGAAGGGGTGCCGCGCACGACAGCTGCCCGGGCCGTTTTGTTCTTCTACACAGCGCCCTTGTTCATCGCCATCGGCGCGCATTTCTTCGTGCCAAACGAGCGCATGCGACTGGTGCATGTCTTCGGCCTGATCCTGGCATTTGCCGGTGTAGCGGTATGTTTTTCAGATGGATTGCGGGCAGCTGCACCAGCCTCATCATTGATTGGCGATTTGCTCTGTCTTTTGGCGGCGATTTTTTGGGGGGCGACAATGATTGCTATCAAAGCAACGCGCCTCGTAACCATCGCGCCTGAACGCACGTTGCTATACCAATTGGGCACTTCAAGTTTGCTTTTACCCATTGGCCTCGTCATTGGGGAAAGCCTGCCGTCCAGCATATCGGCCATCCCTGCCCTGTCATTTGCCTTTCAGGTCGTGGTGGTGGCGTCTGCGACCTTTCTTACCTTTGTCTGGCTCATGACGCGCTATGATGCAGGCAAATTGTCGTCATTCATTTTTCTCGCACCCCTGTTTGGAGTGCTGTTTGGCTGGATGCTGCTTGGGGAAACTGTCAACGCAGGGCTTCTGGCAGGTGCGGTACTGATCTGTAGCGGTATCTGGCTCGTCAATCGCAGGTAATTGTGTACGCCTTACAAACGGGTCAGGCGCAAAACGGCTTTTCCAGCACCATCATAGAAACGAAGGAACGCGCCTTCGATTTTGAATGTACGGGCACCAGAAAGCGCTTTCATGTATTTTGATTCTTGATCCATCACCGCAGGCGGGCACATTTTCCGGGTCATGGCCATGGGGCCAAACTTTACACTGTTTCCAGAGATTTCTGCAGAACCCTGGAACCTGTTACAGGCACCTGAACCCGAAACTCCGCCAGAGGTGTTCACCGCAAGGGTGCTGCGTGCAAAATCAATGACCCCAGTTTGATCAATATCTTCCACCAGCCATTTGCCACCATAAATGCCCGTGACAGAGCCTGTGCTGTTCACATGTAAAGGCTTTAGGTCAATATCGGCGCTATCCGCAAACCCCTGGGTCAGAACCAAATGGGCCGTGGTGGAGATAAAGACCAATTTTCCACCATCAACAATTCGCGCCTGCACCGCATAGCTGTGGCGCGGGTCGATATTTTTTGGATTATAATTCAGCTGATACTTCAGTTTTCCCTCTTCGCCAGCAGGCATGGACACAGAGGTAATGGTTTTTCCAGGCGCATCTGCAAGCGACACATCCACCAGAGAGACTTCAGCCATTGCATCTTTAGACAATGTATCGATTGGCGAAAATGACAGCGCACCTGTCACCTTATCCCCATCAGCCGACATGGCATAACTACCAGCAAATAGCAGGCCAAGAAAAACAACGATAAACCGCATCTCTGGTCCAAACATTTTGAGCATTGACCAAACGCCTCCTCATATTTCACACACAAGGTGATATGGGCGGAAAGCGGCAAAAAATGGTCATGGCGAAGGCATTTTCCGGGTATTCCCGATGAGAAATGATGGCCGGCCATGAACGGTCGTCTTGAGGAGGCCACTCCAAACCGCTTTAGGCCGGCCAACCCCAATGGATCCAGGAGATGCGGCGGACCTGAACGCCAACGGGGTTTTCGATGCACAAATGCATTAAATCGCAGAAAAGACCCTAGCGGATTGAGATGCGTTTGCAATTGAAACCAGTGTTAACCGCTTGGAAACCATCAATGGTAGTAAACACTTAACCTTAACAAAGATGGTTTACGCAGCAGCCGCAACGACCCTGTTGCGGCCAGAACGCTTGGCTTCATAGAGCGCAATATCTGCCCTTTTGAGAAGCTGTGCCGGGGTTTCAGAAACCGAATCCAGGCTGGATAGTCCAATCGACACGGTAAGCTGGAACGGCCCGCTGGACAGTCCCAGGTCAAAAGGATCTTCGCTAATTGATTTGCGCAACCGCTCGGCAATCCCGCATGCAGCAGGCAAACTTGTTTCCGGCAAAACAATAATGAATTCCTCGCCGCCTGTCCGGCAAGCCAGATCATCCCCACGCACCACAAGCTTAACCCGCTTGGCAAATTCTTTGAGCACCCTGTCGCCCACATCATGACCGTGGGTATCGTTGATCTGCTTGAAGTGATCAATATCAAGTGCCAGCAGCGTCAATGCCCTGCCGCGATTGCCCGCCGATTGCACGAGAGTTGCGAGATGAGATTCCATATAACGGCGATTGTTCAAACCGGTGAGCGAATCCGTCACCGCCATTTCAATCGATTGTTTCACATTATTGCGTAGTTGCTGGGTATGGCGCCACCGACGGATCTGGCTTTTCACCCGGGCTGCCAACTCATTGTGGTCAACCGGGCGAACCAAATAATCGTTCACGCCCATGTCAAGCCCGCGAATCAATTGATCAGTCTGGTGGCCATCCACGAGAATCAAAACCGGTATCTGGCGGGTGCGTTCCAACGAGCGGATTTGTGAACACAGCCTGAGCCCATCGAAATCTTGTAAATCGAGACTGACTATAATTAGATCAAAGGGGTTTTCTGCTGCTTCAAACAAGGCGCGTTGCGGCTCGGCGACCGAAGTCACTTCATGACCAGATTGCAAAGCGGCATAGATAGAACTTGTTGCTGAATCTTCATCATCAACCAGCAGAATTTTCCCTGGCCGATCGAGATCTTCAGGAGAAAGAAAATCACCCGCCCCGCCTGGACCATCACCTACAGAGCGCGCGCCCAGCTCATCTGTCAGCATTTTCAAGCGCAACAAGCTGCGCACCCGACAGAACAACGCGAGGTCGTTCACCGGCTTGGAAAGGAAATCGTCAGCGCCCGCCTCCAGCCCGCGCACCCGGTCTTCTGCGGTATCAAGTGCGGTAACCATGACAATAGGAATGTGCTGGGTGCTGGCTGCGCCCTTAACGCGCTTGCACACTTCAATGCCGTCCATTTCCGGCATCATCACATCAAGTAGAATGATATCTGGCTGATCCTGTTGCACTGCTTCCAGCGCGTCCAGGCCGTTCATTGCAGTGATAACTTCGAAATATTCCGCACGCAGTTTGGCCTCGAGCAGCTTCACATTGGCTGCAACATCATCGACGACCAAAACCCGCGCTGTCATGATCGGGATCCGGATACGAAGCTGTCGATGGTTTCGAGGAAGCTGTTGACGGAGATCGGTTTGGATATATAGGCCTCGCAGCCACCTTCAATGATTTTCTCTTCATCGCCTTTCATGGCAAATGCGGTGACGGCAATGACCGGGATAGAACGCAGGTCTTCATCTTCCTTGAGCCATTTTGTGACTTCCAGGCCAGAAACTTCTGGTAGCTGGATGTCCATCAAAATCAGATCAGGGCGGTGCTCACGTGCAATTTCGAGGGCTGAGAGCCCGTCTGGGGTCTGCAAAGTTGCATAGCCATGAGCTTCAAGCAGATCATGAAAAAGCTTCATGTTCAGCTCATTGTCCTCGACAATTAAAATCGTCTTCGGCACCGGCTTTCTCCGTCCCGCGCTGGAGCGCATGTATCTTGCGCGCCAACTAATCTCCCATGGCGGCGTGGCCACCCATGGAGCGCGGCCATTTCCCACTACAATCAAGACATGAACCCGGCAATTTCCCAAGTTCACGAAAATTAAAATCCCTTGAACCCCGATTAGAACGGTATTGTGTAACTAAGTGCTTAATCTGGTGCTGATTCCATGGAATTTATACCCAAACCACAGTAGGCCCGGCAGCGAGACATGGCGATAGACAAAATTATGACGGCGGAAGCGGCAGAAACCCTGGCATTACGGGGATTGCAGTTTCTTGCCAGCGACGACGAACGCATTGGATTTTTTTTGAACACAACGGGCACCCAGCCGCAGGATCTGTTCCGCGATGCGGCAGATCCGGCATTTCTGCTTGGTGTGCTCGATTATCTGCTCGCAGATGAGAGCTTGTTGTTCATGTTTGCGGAAACTGCGCAAATTGCTCCTGAACTGCCCGCAAGCGCACGATATGCATTAGCTGGACCCGAAACAGGCGGGGATGGCATGTCATGATTGCAAGTGAAACCCGCCGCCAGATCGCCGAGTTGTCTATCGCTGCAGACAAGCCCCTCATCATCTGCGATGTTGATGAGGTTGTTTTGCATTTCCTGCGCGGGCTGGAGGAGCATTTGGCCGAGAACGGATTGTGGCTTGATCCCGCAAGTTTCTCCCTCAACGGCAATATCAAATATGCAAATACAGATGACCCTTTGCCAGGCCACGAAATCGGCGCACTTTTGGAAGCATTTTTTGAAGCCAGAGTTGGATCGCTTGACCCGATTGATGGCGCAGCTGAAGCATTGGATCGGTTCAACGGTGACGCTAGCGTCATCATGCTCACCAACATGCCACACCAGCATCGCGCAGCGCGTATCAGAAATCTGAACGACCACGCCATGCCTTATCCGGTGATCTCCAATTCCGGGCGCAAAGGCCCTGCCGTGCGCGAACTCGCACGGGGCGTGAAAGAACCTGTGATGTTCCTCGATGACACGCCAGATAATCTTCACTCGGTTAGCGAAACGTGCCCGGAAGTTGTGACAATTCACTTCATACCTGACATTAGATTTTCTCGTCATTTACCTGTAATAAAAGATTTTTCCATGAGAACCGACAATTGGACTGACGCGACTACCCATATACATTCCCTGATTGGGGAATAAGTGGCATGGCGGCCGTGCAAAAGCCTCGGATTGGCATTGATCTTGGCGGCACGAAGATCGCTATTGCCGCGTTGTCACCCAACGGATCGCTTTTGTTTGAACGCCGGGTAGCGACGCCCAAGGGCGACTATGCAGCAAATCTTTCATGCATCGCGGGCCTGATTGATGAGGCTGAAACAACTGTGGGAAAGGCCGCCAGTATCGGCATTGGCATGCCTGGATCGCTGTCTCCGCAAACAGGCCTTGTTCGCAATGCAAATTCCACATGGCTCAATGGAAAGCCACTCAGTCAGGATCTGCAGCAGCTCACCGGGCGCAGCATAAAGTTCGCCAACGATGCCAATTGTTTTGCGCTATCTGAGGCCCATGATGGAGCGGGCGCGGGTGCTGCATGTGTCTTCGGTGTCATTTTAGGCACCGGGTGCGGTGGTGGTGTCGTCCTCAATGGTAAACTACTCAACGGCAGCACCGCCATAGCCGGGGAATGGGGGCACAATCCCCTGCCCTGGCCAGACGATAGCGAGATGCCGCCACCAGTTTGCTGGTGTGGCCGCGCAGGCTGCAATGAACTCTGGCTGTCTGGCTCTGGCATAGAGCGCGATCATGGGGTGCGCACCGGCCAATATCTGTCTGCGGAGGCCATTTATGCAGCGGCACTGTCAGGAGATGCCAGCGCAAAAGCAAGTTTGGAACGCCACACTAATCGGTTGGCGCGGGGCCTTGCCAGCGTGGTCAACCTGCTTGATCCTGACATTATCGTGCTTGGCGGCGGTGTATCGAATATGGCCCATTTGTACGAACAATTGCCGGACCTGATGGCTTCGTTTGTATTCACCGACAATTTCATCACGCCGATTGTGCCGCCGGTCCATGGAGATGCCTCAGGTGTCAGGGGGGCCGCTTGGCTATGGGATGAATAGTACAAACGCCTTTTGCCGCGACTGCCTGACACCTGCGGGCATGGCGGATACCCGCTGCAAGGCTTGTTCAAGCCCCAGGCTTTTGCGCCATGATGAGCTGGCAGAACTCTCCATTGCCCATCTGGATTGTGATGCATTTTATGCCGCCGTCGAAAAACGCGATAATCCAGAACTTATGGACAAGCCGGTGCTTGTCGGCGGCAGGCAACGCGGCGTGGTCTCCACCGCTTGTTATGTGGCGCGCATTCACGGGGTTGGTTCCGCAATGCCCATGTTCAAGGCCCTCAAAGCCTGCCCCAATGCCGTGGTCATCAAGCCAAATATGGAAAAATACGCAAAAGTTGGCCGTCAGGTGCGCGATATGATGCGCGCGCTCACCCCCATGGTTGAGCCAATTTCCATCGATGAGGCATTTATGGACCTTACCGGAACGGAACGTCTTCATGGTGCTATTCCGGCATTAACCCTGGCCCGGCTCGTTAAGCAGATTGAAAAGGAAATCGGCATTACCGTGTCGATTGGGCTTTCCCATAACAAATTTCTCGCCAAAGTCGCCTCAGACCTGGAAAAACCGCGCGGCTTCTCGGTGATAGGCAAGGCGGAAACCCTGAGCTTTCTCGCCCCCAAACCGGTGTCAATCATCTGGGGTGTCGGTAAGGCAATGCAGTCAGCATTGCATCGCGACGGCATCAGGACCGTGGGCCAGATGCAGAAGATGAACAAAGCTCATTTGATGAAGCGCCATGGCACCATGGGCGCACGTCTCTATCATTTATCGCGCGGCGAAGACATGCGCACTATCAACCCGCGTGGAGGCGCAAAGAGCATTTCCGCCGAAACGACATTTAATGACGATATAGCGTCGCTTGACGAGCTGTCGCGGCAGCTATGGAGGTTGTCTGAACGGGTTTCCCGGCGCGCCAAGGCAGCAGGCCTTGCCGGCGAAACTATCGTGCTCAAGCTGAAGACGGCAGATTTCAAAACCAGAACCCGCAATCAGAAACTGCCCGAACCGACCCAATTAGCCGATGTGATCTACAAATTTGCCCGCACCTTGCTGGAACGCGAAGCAGATGGCACCCGCTTCCGGTTGATCGGCACTGGTATTTCACAATTATGTTCAGAAGCCCGGGCGGACCCACCAGACCTGCTTGATCCGGCTGCCACCAAACGCGCTCAGGCGGAACGCGCAATGGACAGCCTGCGCGAGAAATACGGCAAGGGCGCTGTGAAAAAAGGTCGAGAGATCAGGTCGTAGGACTAATCGCAGGCTGATGCTTCGAGCATTTCAAGTTTGGCGAGCGATCCCTTCAGGGAAAAATCGCCATAATCAATCGTCAAATCACCAGAGACCCCATTGGCAAACAGGGTAAAGCCCACCTGATGCGATGGCACTTGCTCACCGCCTGCATAGGCTTCTGTTTTGCTGTCGTAATAGCTCACATTAACCGGCCAATAGGGAACCTTGGCCAACGGCTTGTGTGCACCACTGGCATCTTTCGGAGCATCTTTTCGTTTACCAATGACAGATGAGGCGAAATACACCGTTTTGTCAGCATCGCCGTCGTAAATCTTGACCTGGTCGAACTGTTCTCCCTGTTTAGCGAGTTTTAACAACCGGGTGGTGTGGGCCAGGGGGAAAACCGTGTTTTTGGGAAGTTCAAAAGAGCCTACCTTTGGCAGTTTAAGCTTCACACTGCCGCCCTTTGAAACACCATCATCAAGGTCAAGGCGCGCGGTTCCCTCAATTTTCTTATCCAGATTGCCGTTGACGTATTGTCGGCTTGTGAACCGCAACAACTTGCCATCACCAGATTCAAAATAGGAATCGGCGTTATCAAGCACCCGAGATTGGCCTTTTTGCACTGTGAAGGCATTGGCAAAACGCACATTCACTACCCAACCATCGCAACTGCTACCGGTAATTTCGATCACCATGCGCCCGGAAACGCCCTGAATTCCGCTACGTTCTTCTGCCTCGTCCAGTTCGAGCGTGTAAAACGCACGGTGCGGTGCAAGTTTCAGGTCGGCACTGCTCGCCTGAGTCGGGCCGGATTGGCCAACGATCACCGCGACCCCACAGAGGACAGCAAGACTAAACAGGTTTTTGCGCATTAAGATTTTTCCTCTTCACAAGCGATATTTCGAATTCACTGTGTGGTAGAATTTCTGTTACAGAACACCTATCACATTACGGGATCAATCACACCACACCAAATACCAGAGGAAACGTCATGGGAAAGATCGAAGACCGCCTTGCGGAAATGAACATTACACTATCTGAGCCAGCCACTCCGGTTGCCAACTATGTTGGATACGTTATTACCGGTAATCTGGTTTTCATATCCGGTCAGGTAACGCTGGAAAATGGCGAAATCAAGTATAAGGGCAAGGTTGGTGACGACCTCACTCTTGAAGATGGCGTAGCTGCGGC
>CAJQND010000114.1 GCA_905479595.1 uncultured Hyphomicrobiales bacterium | reverse complement strand
AACCGGAGCCTTTTTAGTTGGCGCTTTTGCTGCAGCCGCTTTTTTAACCGGCGCCTTTTTAGCTGGCGCTTTTCTTGCCGCAGTCTTGCGCGCGGCAGGCTTTGCCTTGCCCTTATACAGGTTCGGGTCAAGCAGCGACGTCAAGCCGCCCATTGGCTCAGAAGACGCTCGGCCATTTTGCGGGCCAGGTTTTACTTTCTTGCCGCTGCGCAGATCGTTCAGAATCTGCTCAAGAATCTCAGGTGTCAGGTCTTCGTAGTAATCCTTGTTGATCTGCACCATTGGCGCGTTACAGCACGCCCCCAGGCATTCCACTTCCACCCAGGAAAACTTGCCGTCTGCAGTGACTTCCATCTGCTCGCCGATTTCGCGCTGGCATACGTCTTTCAGCGCCTCGGAGCCACACAGCATGCACGGCGTTGTGCCGCAAAGCTGAACATGGTGCTCACCCACCGGCTGCAGGTTGAACATAGTGTAGAAGGTGGCGATTTCGTAAACTCGGATATACGGCATATCGAGGTATTCCGCAGTCCAGCGCAGTGCCGGTTCCGGCACCCACCAGCCATTTTGTTCCTGTACCCGCCAAAGCAGAGGAATAACCGCAGAGGCCTGTTTGCCTTTGGGAAATTTCTTCACCACAGCCTTGGCGAATGCCATGGTTTCACGGGTTGGTTTAAAACCTTCAGGCTGCAGAGCAGCATCTGCCAGTCGGCGCACACTCATCGGTCAACCTCACCAAAAACGATATCCAGCGAACCAAGAACAGCGGAAACATCCGCCAGCATGTGGCCGCGGCAAATAAAATCCATGCCCTGCAAATGAGCAAAGCCCGGCGCGCGGATCTTGCACCGGTAAGGCTTGTTGGAACCATCTGACACCAGGAATACCCCAAACTCGCCCTTCGGTGCCTCCACTGCGGCATACACCTCGCCAGCGGGAACATGGTAGCCTTCTGTGTAGAGCTTGAAGTGATGGATCAACGCTTCCATCGATTGTTTCATCTCGCTGCGTTTCGGAGGAACGATCTTGCCATCAGTAGAAGAGACCGGCCCCTTGCCGTCGCTGGAGTTCAGCTTTTCGATACATTGCTTCATGATCTTGACCGACTGGCGCATTTCTTCCATGCGAATGAGATAGCGGTCATAGCAATCGCCATTCTTGCCGACGGGAATATCAAAATCCAACTCGTCATAGCATTCATAGGGCTGCGATTTACGCAAATCCCACGCTGCACCCGAGCCACGCACAATCACGCCTGAAAAGCCCCAGTCCCAGCATTCCTGCAAGGAAAGCGTCGCGATATCAACATTACGCTGCTTGAAAATCCGGTTGTTGGTCAAAAGCCCTTCAATATCGTCAAGCACTTTGGGGTGCTCTTCACAGAACTGGGCGATATCATCAATCAGGCGCTGGTCAAGGTCCTGATGAACGCCGCCGGGGCGTATATAGGCTGCTGCATGCGCGAGCCGGAGGCGCGTTCATAGAACACCATCAGCTTTTCACGCTCTTCAAAGCCCCAGAGCGGCGGCGTTAGCGCGCCCACATCCATGGCCTGTGTCGTAACGTTCAGCAAATGAGACAGGATACGGCCGATTTCCGAATACAGCACCCGGATAAGCTGACTACGTCTTGGCACCTCAAGACCGAGCAGTTTTTCGGTCGCCAGGGCAAATGCATGCTCCTGGTTCATTGGCGCAACATAGTCGAGGCGGTCGAAATACGGCACAGCCTGCAGATAGGTCTTTGTTTCAATCAGTTTTTCGGTGCCGCGATGCAAAAGGCCGATATGCGGGTCGACCCGCTCAACGACTTCCCCATCAAGCTCCAGCACAAGGCGCAACACGCCGTGGGCCGCCGGATGCTGGGGGCCGAAATTGATATTGAAGTTTCTGATTTGGGCTTCCGCCATGTTACAGCTCTTTCACCTCAACCAGACTTGCCATCGGCTTTTTCATCGCCGGGCAAAATATAATCCGTCCCTTCCCAGGGGCTCATATAGTCAAACGACCTGAATTCCTGAACCAGTTTCACTGGTTCATAAACAACCCGTTTTTGCTCGTCATCATAACGCACTTCAACAAACCCGGTCGTTGGAAAATCCTTGCGCAGCGGATGGCCGTCAAATCCATAATCAGTGAGGATGCGGCGCAAGTCCGGGTGGCCGGAAAACAAAATTCCATAAAGATCAAATGCTTCACGCTCAAACCAATTGGCCATGGGAAACAGTTCCACAACACTTGGCACCGGTGTGCGTTCATCGGTTTCAATCTTCACCCTGATACGGGTGTTTTGATAGGGGCTGAGCAAGTGATAGACCACATCGAAGCGTTTCTCGCGGGCAGGATAGTCCACACCGCAAATATCAATCGGCACCACAAAGCGGCAATTGGGATCATCACGCAGGAACTTCAACAACCCGAAGATCCGGTCAGCAGATGCCCGCAAGGTCAGTTCGCCATAAGCGCACGCCCAGTCGATCACATCATCGGGGCGCTGGGCAGCAATAACCTCGCCCAAATCCTTGAGCGTCTCTTCGCGGCTATCAGCTTCTATCTCACTCATCCCCAAATTCGCCTATCGTTCAATGGTGCCGGTGCGGCGGATCTTTTTTTGCAACTGCAACACGCCATAAACCAACGCTTCTGCAGTTGGCGGGCAGCCGGGAATATAAATATCCACCGGCACCACACGGTCACAACCGCGCACCACAGAGTATGAATAATGATAATAGCCACCGCCATTGGCACATGAGCCCATAGAGATCACGTAGCGTGGTTCGGGCATCTGGTCGTAAACCTTGCGCAGCGCCGGGGCCATTTTATTGGTCAGCGTGCCTGCAACAATGATCACATCGGATTGGCGCGGTGAGGCGCGCGGTGCAAACCCGAACCGCTCCACATCATAGCGCGGCATGGAGGCATGCATCATTTCAACAGCGCAACATGCCAGTCCAAATGTCATCCACATGAGCGAACCGTTGCGCGCCCAGTGGATAAGATCATCAGAAGTAGTGACAAGAAAGCCTTTGTCTCCAAGTTCATTGTTGATCGAACTGAAAAACGGATCGGCAGGCACAGAAGTCGAACCAGGCCCACCGGAACGG
>CAJQND010000113.1 GCA_905479595.1 uncultured Hyphomicrobiales bacterium | reverse complement strand
ATTATGCGTCTTGCCAAGTGGAGGGGTAATCCCTCCGAAAATCAGGTGCGTTTGAAAGTAGAATTTTCTCTAATTTGAAAATGAGGGGATTCTGATGAAACAATCGAAATGGCATTGTCAACTTAGCAAACAGCAGGCGAGTAAATCTTGGGTGGGATTGATCTTCATGCAGCAGCAGTCACCAGGTCCCATGTACTTATCGCCTCGTTCCGGAACTGACGAAGTATCTCTCGGGAAATGAGGTGACGCTGAACATTGAAATTGTTGTAGATGGCGACATGAGTAGATAGAAATCGTTGAGCTGATCCAGCAGACTTGAAACGCCGCATTCGTCGCTCGCGTTGACGAACCGGGAGATGAGAATTTTCTACTCGATTGTTCTTTCTGCCGCCAAAATCATGAAGTTTGGAAAGGCCAAGATCCCTCAGCGCAGCACCATAAGATGGTAGCTTGTCAGTAATGATGGCGTCTGGAACAAAACCTTGTTTCTTCAACAGTTTGCGCATTAACTTCAGTGCAGCAGTTTTATTGCGGTGGGATTGCACCAGTATATCCAACAACTCACCTTCACCATCGACTGCCCGCCATAGATATGATCGTTTGCCACTGATGGTGATGAATACCTCATCAAGATGCCATCGGACATCTGCTCGACCACGCGTCTTTCTCAGTCTCCGTGCATAAGCCTGCCCAAACTTCAAAGCCCATCGACGCACCGTTTCATAGGAAACATCTATCCCGCGTTCCGCCAGCAGATCTTCAACGTCTCGGTAACTGAGTGAGAATTTAAAATACAACCAGACCGAATGTTGGATGATTAATGGTGGAAATCGATGACGGGAATAGGAGAGTTTCTGCATCCAGCCAGCTTACAGCCTCATGAATGACCAGTCACCCGGTTACCGTGACAGTGCCATTTGGCTAACAAGGTTGCTTCAGAAATAACACAACTGGACCCTAACTTCTCAGTCGAGCAGTTTGCAGGTTCGCAGTATTACAGAGACGGCGACTACCTAAAAGAGCTTGCAAAAGACCTTAAAGCGTCTGGGTTGCCTCATTGAAGTTCAGTTTTGATACATTGTGGTTGACGGACAAAAATTTTGATGCGGCATACGGAAGTCATAAGCTTTCCAATTGGATTTCATATTTACTCGCGAAACGCAGGGGAGATAAATTAGGGTTGGTTGTGAAGTTAATCGAAACTCACCACGTTTCTTCAGACATGAGGGGATATTGAGCCATTGGACGAAGAGTTTGTATATTTGTCCGACAAGATGTTGGAAGCTCTGAACATCCCACCTTCCGCCGTCGCTGATGCAATCGAGAAGGCACTGGTCGCAAAGACTGATGGGCGGCTTCATACTTCACCCAAAACAGCAATTTTACCAGGGCGTGGGCGCTATATGATGTCTACGTTAGCTGTTGGAGCTGACGGTTTTACTGTTGTCAAACAGGTCAGTGTTTGCCCTGCAAATAATCAGCGGGATCTTCCCGCGATCAACGGTGCAATCATGGTACTGGACGCGGAAACAGGGCTCTTGCGCGCGATTGTTGGGGCGAACTGGATTACAGCTGTGCGCACGGCGGCACTTTCGGCTGTGGCCGCCCGGCGGCTGGCCGATCCAGCCTCGGAAACCGTTGCTTTTGTGGGAACTGGCGTTCAGGCCCATTCGCACCTTGCAGCATTTATGGAATTGTTTCCTTTGAAACGCGTCCGTGTGTTTGGACGTGGACAAGAGAATATCGATAAGCTTTGTCAGAAGGCCCGAAAAACCGGACTTGAAGCCGAGGCCAGCGTCAGTGCTGAAGAGGCACTGCGTGACGCGGATCTAATCGTGACGTCGGTGACACTCGACTATTCGATCAAGCCATTTTTGGATGCCCGCTGGCTGAAATCCAACGCCTTTGCTGCTATTGCTGACGCATGTATCCCATGGATCCCGGCAAGCATGGACGCATTTGGCACGATTATTGTGGATGACTTGGTACAAGAGGTAGAAAGCAAAAAACCTATGCTTTCGTATGACGCCATAACCGGTGATCTGACGGCTTTAGTTTCAGGCACGATCACAGAATCCATTGACGGAAGACCGGTCGCTTTTGCTTTCAGAGGCATTGCATTAGGTGACTATGCTGCCGCAACTCTAGCGGTCCGACATGCAAAGGCAGCGGGTGTCGGGACACGCGTCGAGGCTTGAGATTGCAGCGCCTGTGCATGAGCAGCCATTACTCGTATTACACAAAAGGTCAGTTGCGACAGGAAAAACGAGCTGCTCGACCGACAGCTAATGCCTCTGAGCGGCGTTTTGTGATAGGGGAGAGATAATCGCCTGCTTTAATGACTGGAAATTGACATGACAAGTTTTGACCGTAGACGCTTTTTGGCTGGCAGCCTTGCATTGCTTGTGGCTCATCCAGTCCAAGCCATAGCGCAGAGCGCTCCGTCGATCCACGTGGTCAAGGGTAGAGGTTGTGGTTGCTGCACGGCCTGGGCGAATATTCTGAAATCGGAAGGCTTCCAGGTAACCGAGGAGGAACGACACCCTGCCGAACTGGTTCAGTTGAAAATTGCAAGAGGCGTTCCACAAAAGTTGCATTCCTGCCACACCGCCGAAATTGATGGCTATATTGTTGAAGGACATGTGCCATCCTCCGACATTCGTCGTTTGGTTGCCGAAAAACCCGACGCGGTCGGAATATCCGTCCCAGAAATGCCTTATGGCTCACCAGGTATGGGTCCTGAAGACAAGCGCGAAGCCTATAACGTTGTTCTCTTTCGTAAGGATGGTTCCAGTGAGGTGTTCTCCGCCTACGAAGCTGCATCGTAATCTGTGCCGTCAGCCCACTAATCACCTAATCTCTGCTAATAGCATTTAACGGTAGTGAGATCGCGATTAGCAGGCATTTGAGGCCGAATTGCTTTCGGAATCTTTCGCTTTACTCGCGTGACAAATTTCGCGGTGATCGTCATGCGGTATCGCGGTTTGCACGCTATTGCTCAAAACAGAATATCACACCTGAGGCAAACATGAGGAAAGCGGTATTGATGTGTTGCCGCATCTTCCGACCGCTCCCGCAAATCTTAAGAACGCGGTTTTGGAAAATGCCGGATGGTGGGCCGACCACGAGGATGATCTGAACGAACGCTTCAATGCCTGGCTGGTGAAGTAGGTAAGGCCAGCGCCCAAAAATCTAGCCGTTCCGCTTAGGTGCGGCTGTGCCGGGGTTGTTTTGAAGGCGACCCCGGCCCTTCTTCGTATCAATGCCGAACCACCAGGGGTGGGTTGGTGGTGATTTATGGATCAGTGCCTGGGTTCAAGCGCGCTCGGTTCCGAAATATTGCACAAAGCCTAAAACTCTTGCCGGTGGTGAAGTTCTTGTTGCCTGACTAGGCACAGCAGAACTCAATCCAAGGCCTGGTGTGGGGCAAAAGCTCCAGCGTGCGCTAACTTCCACCTTCAAACCCGCCGAGGAAACTTGCGAGATTATCGCCCAGCTGGTCGGTCAAATAACCGCCTTCCTGGATAATCGCTGTGGGCAGGCCGAGGCTGGCGATCCTTGCCGCAATTTTTGTAAAGCCATCTGTGGTGACGTTACCTCCCATGAGGGGATCGGCTTCGTGAGCGTCCAGGCCCAGCGCGACGACGAGCGCGGTTGCGCCTGAGGCGGCGATTGCCTCACAGGATTTGTCCACCGATGCCAGCCACACCTCGTTGCCACTTTTAACCGGCACGGGCAGGTTCAGGTTTGCGCCCTCGCCTTCGCGTTCGCCGTGTTCATGGCCATGGCCCCAGTAGAACGGATAATAGTCCATCGGGTCTGCATGGATGGAGCAGGTAAACATATCGCCGCGGCCATAGAAAATGCCCTGGGTGCCGTTGCCGTGGTGGACATCCACATCAAGAATCGCGATCATTTCATGTGTGTTGCGCAGATATTGCGCGGCAATTGCTGTGTTGGCGAGAAAACAAAATCCGCCTGCGCGCTCCGCATATGCATGATGGCCCGGCGGGCGACACAGGGCATAGGCGCTGCGGGCCTCACCATCAGCCACCATGCGCGCGGCCGTTAGTGCTGTGTCGGCTGATTTGCGCGCCGCGCGCCAGGTGCCCGCCCCTATGGCAACCGCCAGGTCGGTCTGGTGCCAACCCGCACGGCCAACAAAATGATCGGGATAAGTTGCAGGGGCTTCAAGCGGGTGCACATTGGCAATAACGTCTTCGCCCGCCCCGTCCAGTGCATGCCAGCGTGCGTGGGCCTCGCGCAGAAAGCTTACATA
>CAJQND010000112.1 GCA_905479595.1 uncultured Hyphomicrobiales bacterium | reverse complement strand
CAAAATATCGCGCCAATTCGGTTTTCAATTGAAATCCCATGCCATAGCGGGCCTTATGCAGAGGTCTCAAAGACTTACTTGAGCACGCAAAGATTACCAATCTTGAATTTAGTGATTTATGAGCAATATGGCAGATTGCATCTTCGGACCCACAATCTCATTATCATATTCCTGAACGTGGAAAACCCGGAATTTTCTGACTCAAATTGCGTGTTCAATAGGCGCTTGCACCATCTGGATGCGGTCGCCTAACATGATCGAGCCTTCAGGCTGGGCACCGAATGAATGAACTCAGGATTTACTTCCACTTGCCTCATGACGGACACTTGGAAAGGACGATCATTGACCGGCAAAGACAACGCATCAGATGAAAAACCGGTGGAAGCCCAAAAGCAGAGCGAATGGGCGGGGATCATACGCGCGACAGGGTCACCGTTAAAACTGTTTGCGCTGATCGTGCTGGTTTGTAATTCGATCTTTGGAATTGCAGCAGCATGGTCCTACAATTCGGAAATCTTTGTTTTCACGCTGCACACGTTTCTCGCCATCGTTGCCTGTTTTGTTTTGATCGCCCTGTGGTCTCCCAGATCGTTCTATTCACCGTCCGAACTGACTTCGATGGCTGAATTCGAAAACCGGCAAAAAGGCCAACTGATCTTGCCAAAGGCGCAACCTCTTGTGCCAACACTCATCATTGCCGTTTTTGTTCTGATTTATGCCTACTATCAAAATACAAACGGATAGCCACCAGCCGTCATCTGCTCGCGCACCTTTTTTACATGTTCGCTAAATCGCAACTCCGGCGCGCAAGCCTTCCAGGATTGCTTCTTCAGCGGTGCGCGGCGCAAGGCAGTCGCCAATGATATGGGTTTCACCTTGCCAGCCGGTAAGCGCGTGTTCCAGGCTAACGTCAGCCTGATGACCAAAGGCTGTAACCACAGTGTCGGCCCCCTCGCACAAAATGGCCTCGCCACTGGTGGTGTGCTGCAGATACACCGTATCACTGTCGGCACCGAAAAACCGTGTGTAGGGGATCACCTCAACGCCAAGACGATGGATATCGCCAAGCCACTTATCGCGGGCGTATTGCGGGATCATTTCGCCTGCGGTGATACCGTTCACCGCCAACCTTACGCGGCAACCATCGCGGGCAAGTTTTTCAGCCAGACCTAAGCCGATCCAGTCGCAGCGCCAGTCTGCGATCACCACATCTGCGCCGATATTTGCTTCCCCTTTCAACACCTGCCAGGCGTCAACAACATGCGCATCTTCGCTTTCTTCCCCATTCACCTTGTAGGGGGTTGCGCCGGTTGCGATGATCGCCACATCAGCACCGACCTCTTCAATCATTGACCGGGTCAGTTTGGTTTCAGTTACAATTTCGACGCCCGCACGCTCCAGTTCTCTTTGAAGATTAGTGATGATCCCGCCAAACTCCGCCCGGCCCGGCAAGAGTTGTGCGAGTTTCACCTGGCCGCCTAATTGCCGCGTGGCTTCATAGAGAGTGACGTTATGGCCACGTTCTGCTGCAATTGCGGCCGCCTTCATGCCGCCAGGTCCACCGCCAGCAACAACAATCCGGCGCTTCACCGCAGCTGGCTTTCGTGGGGAGAACTCAAGCTCGCGGCCAGATTCCGGGTGCTGAATGCAGGATATGGGAAACCCCTTCGCCATATGGCCGATACACGCCTGATTACAGGCCACACAGGCGCGGATATCATCAAAGCGGCCTTCGCTGGCTTTCATCGCCATTTCCGGATCGCTGATCATTGCGCGTGTCATGCCGCACATATCGGCCTGGCCCCCGGCCAAAACCTGTTCTGCAATTTGCGGCTGATTTATCCGGCCTGCGACAAAGACAGGAATGTTCACCTTGGCTCTGATCGCTGCTGCAAATGGTGCGACATAAGCGGTTTCTATCGCCATAGGCGGCACAATATGAACCGATCCGGCAAGCCCGGCTGAGGTGCCCGCCGTCACGTTCACGTAGTCCAGCGCATTGTCTTGATCAAGTGCTGCAATGACTTCCAGAACTTCATCTGCCACGAGGCCGTCATGGCCCAACTCATCGCCTGAAATCCGCATTCCGACGATCATCTCTTCGCCTGCGCCTTCCCGGATTGCGGCCAAAACATCGCGAATAAATTGCAGCCGGCCATCAAAATCGCCGCCATAACGACCGGAACGATAGTTGACCCGCGGATTGAGAAACTGTGCGGGAAGATAGCCATGGCTCGCTACCAGCTCAGCCCCGTCAAGACCAGCGCGTTTCAGGCGTGCAGCTGCTGCGCGAAACCCCGCGATAATCTCGGCAATTATTTCATCCGTCATTTGCCTTGGCATGACATGGAAACGTTCATTGGGAATGGCCGATGGAGCATATGCAACCGCGTGGGTTCCGTCCGCTGCTTCCGTCATTTCACGCCCGGGATGAGAAAGCTGCCCGAACACTTTGCATCCATACTGGTGGCAAGCATTGGCGATGCGCGTGTACCCATCAATGCAATCGTCTTTATAGGCAAGGATCGCAGGCCGGCTGCTCGCTCCGCTCGGGTGGACGCGAGCCGCTTCGGTTATGATAAGTGCCGCACCACCAGCCGCACGGGCTTCGTGATAAGCAACCATCCGGTCGTTTGGCTTGCCATTATCCAGCAAAACCGTCATGTGGCCGGTTGAGAAAATGCGGTTCTTAAGCTGATGACCCCGTATGATCAGCGGTTCAAACAGATGTGGCAATCGGGGTGGCTGGTCTGTTGGCATGTTGCTCGCGCTTTATGTGATGGCGTAGATACGCTGGGGTGGAATATGCAGGGCGATTGTATTTCCTTCGCCAATTACACCTTGTTTTTCGACCCAGGCCGTAATGCCGCGCAAATTTCGCGCCGCCGGCGCAAACAAGCGGCCAAAACCTGGATGATGTTCGTCAATAAGATCGCCAGGATACTTACAAGGCTCGTTTTCCAGGTCCACAACAAGGGATGCCCCTCCAGAAAAAATCAATCTGGACCCAGGTGGTACAAGGGTAAAATCAGGAATGTCCGAAACAAGAATGTTCGCGCCTAACCACTCAGGCTTGATGTGCGGTATCCCCATTTTTTGTGCGACTTCTGCCATGTCTTCCACAGAAATAATGGAGATCTGACGTGTGTTGCGAATTTCAATACCTTCGGTGTACTGACGTTTCGTTCGCACGCAGGCCGCACGAACCGCTGTTGAATGCCAATCACCCTCAAGCCCGTCATAGCTGACATTTGCCGTGCCAACTTTGCGGGTCGCCAAACCTGCGTCTGGTTTGGCGTTCACAAGAACCGAATGAACTACACCTTCAATTTTGGTGGGCCTTAAGATCGGCATACTCACAACTCCATGTGCTGATATGAGAACTCATTTCTCAAACCTGATTAATACACAAAATCCATTCCAGATCGTGATACTTTACAATGCAATTTGACTGAACGATCAGTCAGTATTATGTTGCCTATGGGGAAT
>CAJQND010000111.1 GCA_905479595.1 uncultured Hyphomicrobiales bacterium | reverse complement strand
GTTGAAGGCATTGCAAGTAAAATCGATGATTTTTCAATGATATCTGCGGTGGTGCACGGGACGACTTCCGGAACCAATGCGCTTCTCGAACGCAAAGGTGCAATGACAGGGATCATTACAACAGAAGGCTTTCGTGACGTGCTCGAAATGCGCCGACGTGACCGCCCGCAAACATGGGGGTTGTGGGGGAGTTTTGAGCCGGTTGTCCGCCGTGATTGCCGGGTGGAGGTTGCTGAGCGTACCCTGGCAGACGGAACACTCGTGCAGCCAATTGACCCCGATGCCGTCAAGGCGCAGGCAAAAGTACTGCTGGACCTTGGGTGTATGTCGGTTTGTGTTTTCTTCATAAACAGCTATGCGAATGATGCAAACGAGCGCGCCGCGATGACAGCGCTGCAAGAAATCTGGCCCAACACCTATGTCACTCGTGCAACCGAAATTCTACCGGAAATTCGTGAGTTTGAACGCCTTTCAACTGGCACATTGAATGCCTATCTGCAACCGGTTGTTTCGTCTTATATGGACCGATTGGATGGGGGGCTTTCTGGTTCCGGTTTTGAGGGTGACTTACTGATCGTCCAGTCAAACGGGGGTGTTATGTCCGTTGATACGGCCAAAGCCTATCCGGTGCGGACGGCTTTGTCAGGACCTGCAGCCGGGGTAAGAGCTGCCCAGGCAATCGCCAAATCGGCAGGATATGGCAATATCATTACCTGCGACCTTGGCGGCACTTCGTTTGATGTTTCGCTGATATCGCAAGGTGCTGCGGCACTTGATGCGCAGACTGAAATTGACTTTGGCATGGTAATTCGCACACCGATGATCAAAATTACCACTATCGGTGCGGGTGGAGGCTCAATTGCCCGCATTGATGCTGGCGGCCTGCTGCAGGTCGGCCCGGAAAGTGCCGGTTCTAATCCTGGACCGGTTGCCTACGGGCTTGGTAACCTAGAACCAACTCTGACCGATGCAAACCTCGTTCTCGGGCGGATAAATGCAGATCGCCCGATTGGAGGTCAACAGAACCGGCTGGATGTGGAAGCTTCCCGTGAGGCGATCCGCAAAAATATTGCGGTGCCGTTAAATTTGACCATCGAAGATGCTGCTGAAGCGATTTTACGGGTTGCGAATGCGAAAATGGCCGGTGCAATCCGGTTGGTATCGATCGAGCGCGGCCATGATCCCGCAAAGTTTATGGCGATGCCGTTCGGCGGCGGAGGTTCCCTACATTCTGGTGCATTAGTCCAGGAATGTGGTTTGCGTGGCGCACTGGTGCCCAAGTATCCAGGCGTTACCTCTGCCCTTGGTTGCGTGGTAGCCGACATGCGGCATGATCACGTGAAAACCGTAAATAATGTGCTGGCAGAAATTGACGCAGATGCGCTTGGAAAAGATATGTTGAGCGTGGCTGACGACTTGTCGTCGCTATTGAACAAAGCGGGTGTCGCGTTTGCTGGTGTTGAACAAATATTTGAGCTCGACATGCTGTATCTGGGTCAGACGCACACTGTCGCGGTGCCCTTGAATATTCCGGGCGGTGGCTTGACCAGGCAACACATTCATAATGCATTTGAAGAGGCCTACAAGACTAGTTTTGGCCGGGTCCTCGCAGACACTCCAACCCGCATCATGAATTTCCGTGTGGCTGTTATTGGTCGCAGACCTGAATTTGACATGTCTGTGTTTGCGCCCAGTAACGGTAAACTTACCGGGGAATGCAAGTTGGACACCCGCCAGGTTTATGTTGGTGGAAAATGGCATGAGGCCGGTGTTTTTGACCGGCTCTCGATAGGTGTAGATGAAAAGGTTGAAGGGCCAGCTCTCCTGGAACAGTTGGACACAACAATCTTTGTTGAT
Organism: uncultured Hyphomicrobiales bacterium; assembly: GCA_905479595.1. Taxonomy (GTDB): domain Bacteria; phylum Pseudomonadota; class Alphaproteobacteria; order Rhizobiales; family CAJQND01; genus CAJQND01. Next base: position 6,401 of record CAJQND010000111.1, on the reverse strand, counting down.
CCTGGCCTTGCTGGCCGGGTCGACCGTTTTGGTAACTTGATTGTCGAGCGCATGTAATGATTACGAACCTTGAAAAAACGGCGTTACTGATCATTGATTTGCAAAATGATTTTTTGCATCCAGATGGCGCGTATGCACGCGGCGGTCAGGTTTGCGCTGATATTGCGGCGCTGCCTGCCAAAGTGAAACCGGTGGTAGATAGCTTGCGTGCTGCGGGGGGCTGGGTTGTTTCAACGCAGTTCACCTTGGTTCCGGGAAAAGGTGGTGAGCCGTTTATCTCACCCCATCTAAAAAAGCTCAGGCCGTTTCTGGGTAAAGGCGATTTTGTGCCCGGCGCATGGGGACATGCTCTGGTTGATGCACTTCAGCCTGCAGATATCGTGATTGAAAAAGTAGCGTATTCAGCCTTTTACGAAACACGTCTGGAGTTTTGTTTGCGCAAGGCCCAAATCGAAACTTTGCTCATCTGTGGTATCGTTACCAATGGCGGCGTCGCCTCAACATTGCGCAGCGCCCATGTTCGTGATTTCAATACCATCCTGCTTAGCGATGGATGTGCTGCATTCTCTTCGGAAGTCCACAACGTCGCCATTCAAAGCTTGTCGGCTGTTTCACAAACAACAACCTGTGGAGAGATTGTCCGGTTGATCGGTAAATCATGAGTGGTTTGATAAACACCGGCGACAAGCGTTTTGACGTGAACGTTCCGGTGCTGGTCATCGGGGCAGGGGCTTGTGGTCTTACCGCGGCATTGAAAGCCAGCGATCTTGGCGCAGATGTTATGGTTCTGGAGCGCGACCCTTCGCCCTTCGGTTCAACATCGATGTCGTCTGGTTTTATTCCCGCACCGAGCACCCAACTGCAGAAATCAATGGGTGTAAAAGATTCTTCAGCATTGTTTTCTGCAGATTTGCGCAAAAAAGCGCACGAGAAAAACGATCCGGCGCTGGTACAAATTGCGTCTGAAAATATTGGCCCGGCATTAGATTGGCTGGCTGCAGATCATGGTCTGGAATGGGTGCTTTTAGATGATTTTCTTTATCCAGGTCATACCGCTCATCGAATGCATGCTGTGCCTGAAAAAACTGGCGAGGCTTTGCTGGGCCGTTTGTTGGCGGCAACAGAGCGTGCAGAAATTCCGGTTGTAACAAGTGCCCTCGTCACTGCTTTGTTTACCTCAGGTGACACAGTGGATGGCGTTCAGGTAACGCGGCCCGACGGACAAACGGAAGATATAGGGTGTTCAGCACTTATTCTCGCCTGCAACGGCTATGGCGCAAACGCTGATCTGGTGCAAAAGCACATCCCTCTCATGGCAGCTGCGCCATATTATGGGCATGAGGGAAATACCGGAAATGCACTTTTATGGGGGCAGGCGCTGGGCGCACGAACTCAGCATTTGTCTGGATGTCAGGGACATGGCTCACTGGCGCACCCTCACAACATACTCATTACCTGGGCATTGATGATGGAAGGTGGCATTCAGGTAAATCTGCGAGGAGAACGTTTTTCAAATGAACATGTCGGCTACTCGGAACAAGCGGTTCCGGTTTTGGAACAACCAGAGGGGGTCGCGTGGTGCATTTTTGATGAACGAATTTTTGCAATTGCCACCAAGTTTCCTGATTTTATGCAGGCTTTTGACGTTGGAGCGGTAAAATCGGGACGAACTGTCGCTGATCTCGCAATCGCTACAGGCCTGCCAACGAATGCGCTTTCGGAGACGCTTACCAAAACCGCTGCGCTGGCAGAAAAATCAGATTCGGATCATTTCGGCAGAGATTTTAGCACAAAGCCTACCCTCGCCGGCCCGTTCTACGCGGTTAAAGTAACCGGTGCATTGTTTCATACTCAAGGAGGATTGATGATCGACCACTCTGCCCGCGTCGTCCGGCTGGACGGCACGCCTTTGCCAAACCTACTCGCAGGCGGGGGTGCCGCCTGTGGTGTTTCCGGGCCAGAACTATCAGGCTATCTGTCAGGAAATGGCCTGTTGAGCGCTATCTCCTTCGGTATGCTGGCGGGAGAGACAGCAGGCAAAAGCATTAGCAGCCCAGTTGCGCATTGAGTTCGAAGTGGTTCTGGATTGAAAAATGACCCAAACCTGCTCTATCGGGCACGCATAGTTTCTTAGCTCACTCAATGTCACGTCCGTGGAGAAGGTCCTTCCACGTGTCGCAAAGACAAAGTCGCTAATCCCATACTTCAACCATAACGTAATTGTCAGTTGTGCTTTATAGACTTCCATAGTTCTTTCATTTTACTTCTGTCTAGCGTGAATTACCCGCATCGCAAGTAGGGAATATTGTAATGAAAAAGATTAGTCGGCGCCTGTTCCTCTCCACTGGATTGGCCGGGGCTAGTGCCTTGTATCCGCTAGCTGCCTTTAGTGAATCCCGCTCTCTGTCCGATATAGGGACATCAATGGTTCCGCTTCCATCCGTGACAGTTTTCGTTGCACGCGAAGTCGTAACACTTGACCCGGCTCGGCCCACCGCCAATGCGATCGCGGTTGTTAATGGCCTCATCCTTTTGATTGGGAGCCTTCAAGAAGTCCAACGAGCATTGAAAGGACAACGTCACTCGATAGATTCAACTTATTCCGACAAGGTGATCGTGCCCGGTTTTATCGCCCAACACGACCACCCGCTCCTGGCAGCGCTCACCATGTCGTCTGAAATTCTCTCGATAGAGGATTGGGAACTACCATCTGGAACCGTGCCTGCTGTGAAGGACAAAGAGGACTTTATCACTCGATTGACACAAGCCATCGAAAAGAGAACTGACCCATCAGATCCGGTTGTTTCTTGGGGATATCACCCTGCGTTTTTTGGACCACTCACACGTGATGACCTGGATGCCATAAGCACCACGCAGCCAATTTTGGTTTGGGCACGATCCTGCCACGAGATGATATTGAACAGCGCCGCGCTGAAAATTGGTGGTGTCACAAGAGAGGTCATTGACGGTTTTTCTGATACAGCACGAGAGCAGTCCAAGTTTGACGAGGGGCACTTTTGGGAACAAGGGTTGTTTGCAGTCTTACCTTTCATCGCTTCTCTGGCTGCAAGTCCCGAACGATTAAAATCGGGATTGGAACTCACGCGAGATTACATGCATTCCAAGGGAATTACGTTTGGAAATGAGCCGGGTGGAATACTTGCGAAACCAGTGCAGGATGGCATCAACGAAGTGTTTTCCAGCCCCGACATGCCTTTTAAATGGTCTTTCATACCAGACGCGAAAACACTGGTTGGAACCTACGACGATGATGCTCAGGTGATTTCGGAGACAGAGAAGCTTGAAGAATGGTACGGAGGAATGACCAGCCTGGCTCCAAAGCAGGCGAAACTGTTTGCAGACGGTGCCATCTACTCGTTGCTTATGCAGGTGCGCGATCCTTATCTGGATGGCCACAAAGGTGCATGGATGATGGACAAGCAACTGTTCGAACGTGCATTCCGGGTCTATTGGGATGCGGGATATCAGATTCATGTCCACGTTAACGGCGATGCTGGACTGGATCGGGTGCTTGATGCACTGGAGACAAACATGAGGCGTAACCCGCGATATGATCACAGAACGGTACTCGTCCATTTCGCTGTGAGTGCCAAGGAACAGGTGCAGAGAATTTCTGACCTAGGGGCCATTGTCAGTGGCAACCCTTACTACGTTACGGCCCTTGCAGATCAGTATTCCAAGGTAGGCCTTGGCGCTGAACGGGCAGATTCGATGGTGCGGCTTGGTGATCTTTCCAAGGCTGATATATCGTGGTCACTTCATTCTGACATGCCGATGGCACCGGCCGACCCTCTGTTCTTGATGTGGTGCGCGGTTAACCGGGTAACTTCTTCTGGCCGTGTCGCAGGCGCTGATCAAAAAATCGGAGTTGTAGATGCGCTTAAAGGAGTAACCATCAACGCGGCCTATTCCTTGAAGCTTGAAAACGAAATTGGCAGCATCGAGCCTGGAAAGCGTGCAAACCTGACAATTCTCGATGCAAACCCTCTTACAGTTGATCCAATGAAGATTAAAGATGTGAAGGTTCTGGGTACAATTATGGAAGGGAGAATACTGCCTGTAACCGGGGAGAAACGGAAGGCATCCCTGACACCATCAAACAGCGAACCAACGTCGATAACGGGCTTTTCGAGAGCGGCCCTTCAACATGCGCTCAAAGTTGTGCACTCGCATCTATAGCCAGATCAATCGTCGTTTCCCATAGTACAGTAGAAACGCGAGTTTGCTCTGGGCTCAGAGCAATCATTCGCTGCACCGCACCCGCATGCACTATGTGTCTAATTCAACGCTACCCTGGTAATGGCAGCCTAAAACCATATTTATTTGCAGATGCCGAGTGCGCAGCAATCGCCCGCGGCTGGCAACCGACTGCCAACTGCAGAATTTTTCATTCTGCATTTCCTGGACCAGACATATCAGGCTACCTATCGGGAAATGGCCTATTGAGCGCTATCTCCTTCGGCATGCTGGCGGGAAGACAGCAGGCAGAATCATTAGCAGCCCGGCTGCGCATTGAGTTTGAAGTAATTGCGGATTGAAGAATGACCCGAACCTGTTCCAACAGGCACGCATAGTTTTTTAGCTCACCTCTAATGTCACGTTCGTGGAGAAGGTCCATCCACTTGTCACAAAGACCAAGGAAGCCGCACATCCATCATCACTGCGAAGGGGATCATTTCAGGAGACGTTTTGAAATAGCGGAAAGAACGAAATGGCGGAGAGGAAGTCCGCTATAGTATTGTTTGTAGACGTCCATGCATGTTTGTATTTTGTTGTTTTTATTGTATTTTCTAATATTGTTTGTCTCTACGCATCCATATCAATGCTATACAATCCAGTGCACAAGGTGGGGAACAGGGTTGGGTTATAATTTATGACAGTTCGCACTAAGAACAAACTCACAGCTCGCTTCGTTGAGACGGTCAAGAAACCAGGTCGACACTCTGACGGTGGTGGCCTCTACCTCAATGTAACCAAAACAGGTGCAAAGTCCTGGGTGTTCATGTGGAAACGTGACGGCCGACGCAGAGAGATGGGGCTTGGCTCGGCAACTGGGCAAGGTAACGTTGCTGTGGTGTCCTTGTCTCTGGCGCGTGAGAAGGCTGACAGAGTCCGAAGAACCTTGGCTGAAGGTAGTGATCCATTCATTGAGCGCTCTAAGTCAAATGCTACACCCTTCGGAGAAGTCGCAGATGGTTTTCTTGATGCCATGGAGAGTTCATGGAGCAATGACAAACACCGCAAGCAGTGGCGCCAAACATTGACCCACTACTGCCTTTCTATTCGCAGCGTGCCGGTAGATAAAATCAATACGGAGCATGTCGTTTCTGTCTTATCTCCTATCTGGGAAGATAAGCATGAGACTGCTTCCAGATTACGTGGCCGAATTGAGCGCGTCCTCGACTACGCAAAATCAAAAGGCTTGCGATCCGGAGAGAATCCGGCCACGTGGCGAGGGCACCTGAAGAATATTCTACCACCCCGTCAGAAGGTCACGCGCGGCCATCATGCTGCGATGGATTACAAAGACCTTCCTTTATTCATGGAACGCTTGAAACATTCAAAGGCCTTATCTGCGCGGTCTTTGGAAGTTCTTATTTTAACCGCGGGACGGACGAGTGAAGTTTTGAAAGCTCAGTGGGACGAATTTGACCTTAATGAGGGGTTTTGGATTGTGCCGGCGGAGAGAATGAAAGGAAAGAGGGTGCACCGGGTCCCACTTTCAAAACAAGCGTTGCAGATACTAACACCTCTATATGCAACGCGAACTGGCGAGTTTTTGTTTCCGGGATCAAATTCATATCGTCCATTAAGCAACATGGCGATGAACAATCTACTCAAGCGGATGAAGTTATCTGATGTGACGGTGCATGGCTTCAGGTCTGGATTTCGTGATTGGGTTGGGGAGGAAACCGATTTCCCACGAGACCTGGCGGAGATGTCCCTCGCTCATGTGTTTGGCGATGAGACGGAACGTGCTTATCGCCGTGGCGATGCGCTGGAAAGGCGTCGAGTACTAATGCAAGCGTGGGCTGATTACTGCAGACTACGATAGCAAGAGATTACGAACTTGCTGAATATTTTTTATTGGCGCTTTTGAACTTGGGAGCCAACTGAATTGAATTGCATTTGTGGATGTTGTGTAAATGAAGCCCCCCCTGTTTGTGGATCAGGAGGTCGGTAGTTCAATTCCTCCCAACCGTACCAATCTTTTCAATGGCTTAGCGGAATTTAGAGATTGGCAATCGACTTCCCAGTCATCTAATAGTCATCAAATTTTTGATTTGAAACCACTTATTTCAGCAGATTAAATGGTTTTCCAATATATCGGAGTGACTACCCTGTTGGGTCAAAATTTAAGCATCATACTTATTGGCTTC
>CAJQND010000110.1 GCA_905479595.1 uncultured Hyphomicrobiales bacterium | reverse complement strand
CGCTTGGGTAAGTATTGCCGTATTCTGCCAGACCGACACGTTTCAAGGCACTTTCCACTTCCTGGCGAGCCGTGGATCGGTCCATCGATTTGAGCCCAAAGGCAACATTGTCGAAAATGGTCAAATGGGGGAAAAGGGCGAAATCCTGGAACATCAGCCCGACACCGCGCTTTTCTGGCGCAACAAACCCATGCGGGCCCGAAACTTCAATACCGTTAAGCAGTACCTTTCCTGTATCGGGCCGTTCTACACCAGCAGCGATACGCAGTAAGGTGGTTTTGCCGCAGCCAGATGGGCCTAGCAGGCAGACGATCTCTCCAGGTGCCAGCTCAAACGAGACGTCGTCAACCGCAGCATTGCCATCAAAGGCCCTGCTTACATGTTCAAATTCCAGGCGTGCAGCAAAAGTGGCAGCAGCGGTTCCCCGCTTGCCCCATGCCGTGCCTCTCCGCCCGGATTCGGTATTTTTAGTTGCCAGCGACATCGAGGAGTTGGTTTAGAGCAAAATGCGTGCAATTGGCACGGAAAATTTTGCAGCGTTAACCAGCAGCGTCTTCAACCTCTTCGGGCAAGTGCATTTCAAGAGGGAATTCTTGCTCATCGTCATCCTCCAGCGGATCTTCATCTTCCGCCAGCACGCCTTCGTCACCAGGCATCGGGATTTCAAAGTCTGGTGGCAAGGAGGCTGACAGCAGCCCTGCACCTTTTAGCTCCTGCATACCAGGCAGATCACGGACGGATTCAAGGCCGAAATGACTGAGAAATGCATCTGTGACGCCATAGGTGACCGGCCTTCCAGGCACCCGGCGGCGACCGCGCATGCGCGCCCAACCGAGCTCCATTAGAATATCGAGTGTACCTTTAGAGGTTGCCACACCGCGCACATCTTCAATTTCGGAGCGCGTGACCGGCTGGTGATACGCAATAATCGCCAATGTCTCCAACGCCGCCTTTGACAGGCGCTTCTGCTCAACCGCCTCACGGCGCAGCAAGAAACTCAGATCATCAGCGGTGCGGAAAGACCACTTCCCGGCCACATGGCGCAAAGTAACGCCACGTTCGGCATAGTGCGCACTGAGCTCTTCCAGCAACGGCGCAAGGTCGGTGCCTTCTGCCAGACAATCCTGCAATTGAGCTTCAGACAAAGGTTCAGAGGCGGCAAACAGCAATGCTTCCACCACCCGCATCTGATGCTTGCGGTCTGCGCGAGGGTGCATGGTTACATTGCTTGCACCATCTGTATCCTGCGCTAAAGGTTGCGGACCAATAGTTTCAGCCATTCTGGCGTTCTCCCATTACAATACTCATGACGCTGCACATCTGCGGATGTAGAGCGGTTGAAAGGCATCTTCCTGGCGAATTTCCACTTTGCCATCGCGCGCCATTTCCAAAGTCGCGCTCAAGCTGGACGCCAATGCAGTCGCCCGCTCGGCCGGGTCGGAAATATAATCAGCCAGGTACATATCAAACCGGCCCCAGTCCTCCATCGCTCCGATCAAACGGTCGAGAATTTCACGTGCCTGTTTCATCGACCAAACCGGCCGCTGTGCGACCAGATAGGTGGTGTGAACCGCCCCTTGCTGCCGGCGTTCTGCGTAGGCGCGCAGCAAATCATATAGATTGTCGGCATAGTCGGTCTGCGTATCGACCACGACCGGTTCAGGGTCGCCGCGTGAAAAGACATCGCGCCCCAGCCGGTTACGGGCCATCAATTGGGCCGCAGCATCCCGCATGGCCTGAAGGCGTTGCAGGCGGAAAGCCAAGCGCGCAGCAAGCTCTTCTGCAGGCATTTCCTCATCATTTTCGACAACAGGCAGCAGAAGACGCGATTTCAAATAAGCCAGCCAGGCTGCCATAACCAGATAATCGGCCGCCAGTTCTAGGCGTAACCGTTTGGCCTCCTCAACAAAGGCCAGATATTGTTCGGCCAGCGCCAATATGGAAATTTTGCCTAAATCAACTTTCTGGGTGCGCGCGAGATTAAGCAACAGATCAAGCGGACCTTCAAACCCGTCCACATCAATGATGAATGCGTCTTTGAGGTCTTCAGCAGGTGCACCCTCAACAAGGCGCAAGGGACCGTCCCCATCCGGCCAGTCCGGTTGGGGCTGTTCGCTCGCTTTTGGGTCGCCACTCGTGTTGCTCATAACCTCATACTTACCTGAACGCGTTTACACTGGATCAATCAATGCATAATCCAGTGATTCCCGCCCTTTAGCACCAGCATGCCTTAATCCTTGAGCGGGTTATCCCCCGAATTCTATCTGATTCGCCCTTCAAACGGCCATCCGTGCACGTTCAAGCCAAACCATTGCCTGGTTTACATCAAACGGTGCGGGCTCATCAGCCCAGTCAAGGGCAGCATTTGCACGGCGCAAGGCGTCTCCGGCAAGCTCTGGTGTTGCCGCTGCGACAGCTTCCATTTCTGTCATCTCGCCATTGCAGTGGAGCACCATATCGCATCCGGCTTTCAATGATTTTTGGGAACGCTCACCAAAACTACCTATGAGTGCTTTCATGGACAAATCATCGGTCATAATTAGCCCGTCATACCCCAGTTCTTCGCGGATCACTTCATTGATTACAATGGCGGATTGTGTTGCCGGGTTTTCGGGATCGAAAGCGCTGTAAACAATATGCGCCGTCATCGCCATTGGCA
>CAJQND010000109.1 GCA_905479595.1 uncultured Hyphomicrobiales bacterium | reverse complement strand
CGCCATGTCCCGCCGACATGCGCGCCGCGCGAACGCCTCCTGAGCCTGCACCAATCACAAACAAATCATAATCATATTCGGTCATTGGGCGTGCTCACTTTCAGGAAAGGTGAATGAATGGCGGGGTAGACCAAAGACTTTTAACAGTACATTTGTCCCTGCACCACAAAATTGAAGGTGTCCTAAAATTTTGTAACATGTTGCGCCGCTGCAGGGTTTGGGGCAGCATATAGCATTGAATTAACAACAACCTTCTCTAACACACCAGCAGGGGATGACGATGTTTACAGCTGGAATTCTTGGCCTTATCGCACTGGCCGTATTTTATGGTATTTCGATTTACAACCGGTTGGTGAAAAACCGCCAGCTTACCGAAGAGGGCTGGAGCGGCATTGACGTCCAGCTCAAGCGGCGCTCAAACCTCATTCCAAATCTGATAGCCTCGGTGAAAGGCTATATGAAACATGAAAAAGGGCTGCTTGAAGAGATTACCAAGCTCAGGGCCAATGCCACTGCAGCGGAAAACGGAGACCCCGAAACCCGCGCAAAAGCTGAAAGCGCACTTGGCGAGGGCCTGTTTCGGCTCAACGCAGTAATGGAGAATTATCCCGATCTGAAGGCAAACGAAAACGTTATGGATTTGCAGAATTCACTAGAAGAAATTGAGGGCGAAATCCAGATGTCACGACGCTATTACAATGGCGCGGCGCGCAATAACAATGTGCTGGTGGAATCATTTCCGAGCAATCTGATTGCCAATCATTTCGCTTTTAGCAAAGCGGATTATTTCGAGATCGAGGACCCGGCAGATCGCTCCGTTCCGAAAGTCGAGCTTTAGAACGGGCTGAAAAAGCCTATGGCAAAAATTCTCAAAAATTCTCGTTTTGTGGCATTTTGCCTGTTTTTGCTGGCAAGTTATCCCCTGTCTCCATCACACGCTGCGGAAGAAATTCTGTCTTTTGACAGTACCATCGTGGTGGGTGCCGATGCACAAATCTCGGTGGAGGAAGTCATTCATGTGCGCGCAGAAGGTCGGGCAATCCGCCGGGGCATCTACCGCGACTTTCCAATCCGCTGGCAATCGAAATCCGGGTTTTGGCATTATGTGGATTTTGACCTCATTGAAGTTTTGCGCGACGGGAAACCTGAACCACATTTCACCGAAAACATCGGAAACTACATTCGCATCTATGTTGGCGACGAATCTGTCTTTCTGCGGACTGGCGAATACACCTACACATTCAAATACAAAACTGCCCGACAGTTGCGCTATTTCGATGACTTTGATGAGCTCTACTGGAATGTCACCGGTAATTTCTGGAAATTTCCAATCCGCAAGGCAACGGCGCGCATTGTGTTGCCTGAAAGTGCGAACATCACCCGCAAGGCAGGCTACACTGGTGGATATGGCGCGACTGGCCAGAACTACAGCTTGTTTCATGACGGTCGCAATTCCATCGGGTTTTCGACGACCAACCAGTTAGAGCCAAACCAGGGGCTCACAATTTCGGTTGGATGGCAGAAAGGGGTTGTCGCACAACCCAGCACATTTGCGGAATGGCTTGCAGCACTTTGGGACAATCTGGGTTTTGCCGCACTGATGGCCGGATTGTTTTTCGCCCTGCGATATTACTACTCCACATGGAACAGGATCGGGCGCGACCCGCAAAAGGGCACGATCATTCCCCTTTTCAAGCCGCCAGCAGACCTTTCCCCGGCAGCGGTAAGCTACGTCCATTACCAGGGGTTTGACCGGGCAGGCAACGGCGCAACCAAACCGTTTATCGCTGCATTGGTATCTCTGGCCACAAAAGGCCAGATGCGGATTTCTGAAAAAGGCGATGACCTGACATTTGAAAACACCGGAGATGAAACCACTACCCTTGGGGTTGGGGAAGCCTCCTTATTCAAGAACCTGCTTGCCGGGCGTGATCAAATCAAGATCAACAAATCCAATGGCACCCGAATAAAATCTGCGAAGGGAGCGTTCAACTCCTCATTGCTGAGCGAATATCAGGGCGTTTTCTTCAAAAACAACCTCGGCTACTTCGTCATCGGCGTAGCAATCTCTGTGGCCACATTCATTGCTTTTCTGGTTTTTCAGAGCCCGGGTGAAAACCAGATTGGCTGGTTCATTGTTGTCTTTGTCGGTTCAGCGGGTGGCACGTTATTGCTGATGCAAGGACTGCGCCGGATATATGGCTGGCTTCCAGGCGGCGGCTCTAAGATCTTGGGCGCGTTGCTGAGCCTCGTCGGCGGGGGCATTTTGTTGGCACTTGCCATCCTTACAATCAGTAATTTTGCGAGCGGCACTATGCTCATGAGCCTGGCGATCGGCGCGCTGGCGGCAATGAACATGGTTTCATTCTTTTTATTGCGCGCACCGACACCCGGCGGGCGCAAGGTGATGGATGATATCGAAGGGTTTCACATGTACCTATCGGTGGCGGAAGCCGAGCGCATGAATATGGATGGTGCGCCTGATATGTCCAGGCAGCTCTTTGAAACATATCTGCCCTATGCAATTGGACTTGGGGTTGAAAAACCATGGTCAGATGCCTTCACCGCCTATCTGGCGCGCGCCACACCGGACCAGCGCTCCGCAACAGGTTACACGCCACGGTGGTATAGCGGTTCCAACTGGAACTCATCTTCCCTGGGGCGCGCAACGAGCGGGCTTGTATCGTCAATGTCGTCCAGCATGGCCAGCGCCATGCCCGCCCCCAAAAGCTCGTCCGGCTCCAGCGGCGGCGGCTTCTCCGGTGGTGGCTTCGGTGGAGGCGGTGGCGGCGCGTTCTGAGCGCCCTGTTGTCGCCGCAACCAGACCCATCGCACTTTCACCCCAGGGGTGTCGGGGCGCCCCGGAGCGCGGCTTGCTA
>CAJQND010000108.1 GCA_905479595.1 uncultured Hyphomicrobiales bacterium | reverse complement strand
ATTTTCAGCAAAGCGCGGATCGATCTCATTAAGAATATCTGAGCCATCCCACAGAGACCACATCTCGCCAATGGTTTCGTCGCCCATGCGAATAACAACACCACCAACATCATTGGTCACCTCATCCACTGCCTTGCGCTTGGCATGCCAATGGGCCTGGGTACGCGGCAGTTGCAGACCGGTGGCAAAACGCTCGCCGTCTTCTTCATAAGTCATAACATCGCGCGTGGAAGCGTCGTGCTGCATGTCATAAATGCGTGCACGCACGTCAACGATGGGCTTGAACTGCGGATGGGTGGTGACATCTTTCACCCGCTCGCCGTCCATGTATACAACGCGGTCGTCGCGCAAACTTTCGCGATATTGCTCGCCTGTTCTGATCATAGGTCAAAGTCCTGCAATTGTGTGAGCTGTTGATATTCGCGCGCGTTGTAAACCAGCGGCGCATTTTCTGTAGAAGCTGCGTGATGCACGCGGCCAATGATAATCCGATGGCTGCCAGCGTCATGGGCGGATTCAAGGGTGCAATCGAATTGCGCCAATGCTCCATGCAATACGGGCGCACCGGTCACTTCCCTGCCCCAAAGCTCATCGTCAAACCCATAAGGATCGCCGCTATGAGGACGACCTGAAAATTTGTCCGATAAGGTGCGATGTGCAGTGCATAAAAGATTGACGCAGAAGATACGGTTTTCACCCACAGCTTCTACCATCGGGCTGCGGCGGTTGAGGCACGCCAATACGAGCGGCGGCTCCGCAGAGACCGAGGCAATGGCACTGACGGTCATGCCGAAGCGCCCGCCCTTTCCATCGGTGGTGACAATCGATACACCGGTCGCGGCCTGGGCCATCGCGGCGGTGAAATGTTCGGCTGCAACTGCTGCGCCTTCGTTTGATGTGTCGCTCATATAAATATTCCGGACTATGGAGTTCATTTTCTTTGTCCCAATTTGATGAGTGTCTCTACTCTTTCACAGGAATCAAATTAGGAAAAATACATTCTTTCTTGCTTTTATATAGTTTAAAACTAATCATAGCAGCATCGAGAAGGAAATGTATTGCCACGCTACACCTTGCGCCAGCTGGAATATCTGGTCACAGCAGCCGAGTTTGGTTCTGTTGCGAAGGCAGCAGCAGCCCTCAACGTTTCCCAGCCATCCATTTCCACCGGTATTGCCAAACTTGAAGATGTTCTGGGCGTACAACTGCTCCTGCGCCACCATGCGCTCGGCATTTCACTTACACCGGCGGGCCAGCGGCTGATAACCGATGCTCGTAATCTGTTGCAGCACTCTCAGGAAATCGAGCGCCAGGCGATCCGTGCCGGTCAACAGGTTACCGGCTCATTGCAGCTGGCGAGCTTTGTTACCCTGGCACCCGCCTTTCTGCCCGGCCTGATCAGCAGCTTTCAGGAACATCACCGAGACGTGGAACTGGAGATTTCCGAAGCCACCCAGAATGATTTGTTTGACGGCTTGCGAACTTCCAGGTTCGAGCAGGCGCTGCTTTATGATGTCTCCATTCCTGATGATATTCGAACTGTTCATCTGGCGGAAATTCAGCCCTACGCCTTATTACCCGCCGCACACACACTCGCAACGAAGAGTGAGGTTTTCCTCAAAGATTTGATTAACGAAGACATGGTGCTTTTGAACGTACCGCCCAGCCGGGAATACTTCCTTGGCTTGTTTGCCGCGCAAGGGTTGCAGCCAAATATCGCATTCAGTTCCCCCTCCCTTGAGCTGGTGCGTGGGTTAGTGGGTCGCGGCCTCGGCTTTTCCCTGCTGGTGACACGGCCGCATGGGGATTTGACTTATGACGGCCAAAAGCTGATTGCCCGTCAACTCTCTGATGAAGTGGAACCAGGCCGTATCGCGCTCGCCAGTCTCGCTAAACTGCGCCCTACGCGGTTGATGAACTATTTTGAACAATTCTGCATCGATTTCTTTAAGGCTAGTCCGCCATGACCATTTATACCTACCGCCTCGCCCGGCCAGACGACTGGAAGATTATCGGCGATCTCCACGCCGCCAATTGGCGCAGTGAATATGCCGGCATACTACCCGATAGCTACTTGCAGAACGATGTGGTCCGCGACCGTCATGCCCACTGGAAAAAAGCACTGGGAGAAGATAACGGGAAGAATATTTTTGTGCTCGCTTTTGACGGCAATGCGCTGGCAGGATTTGCAGCCGTGGTGTCAGGTTTGGATGCGCAGGCAGATGCCACACTGGACAACCTTCATGTCGCAGAGGCCATGCGTGGTGGCGGACTTGGGCGCCAACTCCTCGCCCAGGCAACCAGCCGTTTGATCGCAAAAGGGGCAACCAGCCTTTGCCTTTGGGCGTTTGACAATAATCCTCGCGCCATCGCGTTTTACAAGCGGTTAGGCGCACGTAAGACCGCAGAAGGGTTTGACCCAATGCACGGAGCCAACGCGCCTCACACCCAGTTGACCTGGCATGATCTGGATGTGTTGCTAGCTGCATGTAAAAAGGAAAACCGCAGATGAACCGCCATATTCTGCTTGCTGAAATCATGCATGAAAGCAATACGTTCAACCGCATCCCCACTGTGCGGGCTGATTTCGACGCGCGGTACTATCTCACCGGAGATGCGGTGGCCGATACGCTGCGCGACACGAACACAGAAATTTGCGGCGTTCTGGAAGCCGCCAGAGATTATGGCTGGAAAGTCACCCATCCACTTGCCGCTTCCGCCAGCCCTTCCGGACCAATGGCGGGCAAAGACTGGGAAGATGTAAAACAAATCATTCTCGCACCCCTTAGGGCTGGAGAAAAATTTGATGCCGTTTTCCTGGTCCTGCACGGGTCTATGGTGGTGCAGACCTGCGACGATGCGGAAGGTCAATTGCTGGCGGCGGTACGCGCACTCACAGGGCCGGATGTACCCATTGTTGCGACCCTCGATATGCACGCCAACGTTTCCGTGCAAATGGTTGAAAACGCGACCATGATGATGGCCTACCGCACCTACCCCCATGTGGACCAATACATTCGGGGTCAACACATGATGTCTTTGCTCAAACGGGTGCTCAACGAAAACCTGCGGGTGGAAAATCATTTTGTGCGCAAACCAATGATGGACGCTGCCAACCATGGCCAGACAGGTGAAGGCCCTATGTTAGGGCTCCTCGAGATGGCAGATAGAATGGAAGCGCACCCAGACGTTCTCTGCGCCAGCATCCAGATCGGCTTTCCCTGGTCGGATGTCGCCGATATCGGGCCCTCCGTACTCATTTCGGGCATTGCTAGCGGGCATGATACGTGCCGCAAATGCGCTGCAGAACTGATGGAGGCAGTATGGGAAACTCGTCACACTACCCAGCTCGATTTTGCAACGCCAGATGATGCAATCTCTGAGGCGTTGAACGGAAAAACAGGTGATAAACCCCTCATTTTAGCAGATTTTGCGGATAATCCGGCAGGCGGGGCATATGGGGATTCACCAAACCTTTTACGTGCCATGCTAGAGGCTGGCCTGGAAAACGCTGCCTACGCTACGATCTCTGACCCTGTCGCTGTCGCACTTGCTGCAGATGCTGGTGTTGGTCAAACCGTTGCACTTAACCTTGGGGGCCATGGTGCCCCATCAATTACCCCGCCGCTGGCCATAAACGCGCAAGTTATCAGGCTTACTGATGGCGGCTTCATTTGCGATGGTCCCATGTGGGAAGGTGTGCATTTTTCGATGGGGAAAACAGCAGTGGTGCGTGTTGCAGGAATTGAAATTGTTATCTCCTCGGTCCCGGTTGCTGTTATGGACAAACAGGTGTTTTTTTCTGTAGGCATTGATCCGGCCAGCAAAACAACAATCGGCCTCAAAAGCCGCAACCATTTCCGCGCCGCTTACGAACCACTCGCCCGCCAGGTTATGCTGGTCGATGCTGGCGGCATTGCCTCCATGAAGCTGGCATCACTGCCATTTCAGAAGATTCCCCGGCCTATTTGGCCCTTGGATGCAGTTTAATCAGATTTTTGTTATCAGCTATTTTCTCCAGGTCCGGTTCCGGTCTATGATTACCGAACCGCGCGCAATCTGCTTCGCGTTTTTAGCTGGGACCGCTAGAATATTTGGCATTAGTGCGTTTCCACATTTGAGATGGCGACCGGTTTTTCCCGACATTTGGGTAAGCAAAGGGATTTGGGTTTGAATATATTCGGCAAAACACTCCATGGAACAGCCCGGCGCACAGGCCTGGCCGCGCTGGTCATTTCACTTGCGTTTTTGGCAGGGTGCGACGATAGCGGCAAGGACGCTGCAAAAGAAGCCAAGCCCGAAGCCCTGCCGACAGTTACCGTTGCACCGGTAATTGCCCGCGACGTTGCCGAGCAAGTTGAGTTTGTTGGCCAGGCCAATGCGTTTCTGAAGGTTGAAATGCGCGCCCGGGTAACAGGATTTTTGCGCGAACGCCCGTTCAAGGAAGGCGGCCCGGTCAAGCAGGGCGAGCTGCTTTATTTAATCGAACCAGAAGAATATCAAGCCGCGGTACAAATTGCCGAGGCTTCAATTCTACGCACAAAAGCAACCATCGAAGAAGCGGAACGCGACTTTGAGCGTTATTCCAAACTCACCGCCCAGGGCACAACAAGTGAGCAAAAACTCGAGGAAACCAAAGCCAAAGCCGAGCGCGCCCGCGCTGAATTAATGTCGGCGAAGGCGGACCTGGACAAAGCAAATCTAAATCTTGGATATACCCGCATTGAATCGCCAATTGATGGCCGTGTGGGCCGTACCTCAGTTGATGTCGGCAATCTCATCGGACCCGATAGCGGAGCCCTTGCAACAGTGTTGGCCCCGGATCCGATCCGTGTCGTCTTTTCAGTTTCTGAACGCATTTTGTTAGAGTTCCGCAAACGAAGAGCTGCGGGCGACGATGGCTCGGCGATCCCTAAACTGCGCCTGAGTGACGAACAAATTTATAAACACGATGGCCGCATTGAGTTTGTTGACGAACAGGTTGATGCAACGACCGGTACGGTTCAGGTGCGCGTCGAGTTTCCCAACCCGGACAACATTATTCTGCCGGGTCAGTTTGTCACCGTCATGTTGATCTCCAAAACCCCTGAAAAAGCCCCGGTGGTGCCGCAAGCTGCCGTGCAGGCAAACCAGTCCGGTTATTTTGTGATGGTTTTGGAAGAAGACGATGTGGTCAAACCACGACCAGTCAAGCTTGGCCAACTCAGCGGGACGGATTGGGCCGTCACCGAGGGGTTAACTGAAGGCGAAATGATCGTGGTAGAAGGCATTCAAAAGGTACGGCCCGGTGCCAAGGTCAATCCGCAAGTCATGCAAAAGGCTGAGGATGCCAAGTAGATGATCAGCGCCTTTTTTATCGACCGGCCAAAATTTGCATTCGTTATCGCCATTCTGACATTGATGGCAGGCCTGATTTCGATCAGCCAACTACCCGTTGCAGAATTCCCGGAACTCTCACCACCGCAAATCCGGGTCTCAGCAACCTATCCTGGCGCGAATGCCGCGACCGTTGAGCAATCGGTAGGCGCAGTGATTGAGGCTCAGGTCAACGGCGTTGAGGGCATGGCTTACATGTCATCGCAAAGCTCTAATGATGGCGCCTATTCCCTGACGGTTACATTCGACATTTCCGCAAATGCCGATTTGGCCCAGGTGAATGTTCAAAACCGGGTGGCATTGGCCACCCCCCGACTGCCTGAAGAAGTGACAAGACGCGGCGTTTCGGTAAAGAAACAATCCACTGCAATGCTGATGATTGTAGCCATTTACTCTGACAACAACGCCTATGATGATATTTTTCTCAGCAACTATGCCTCCATCAATGTGCGCGACAGTCTTGGCCGGGTTTCCGGGGTTTCTGACGTTACCATTCTGGGCGCACGCGACTATGGAATGCGGGTCTGGCTCAGTCCCAGTCGGCTGACCAGTCTGAACCTCACAGCAGGCGACGTAATTTCAGCTATCCGCGATCAGAATATCGAAATCTCGCCAGGGAGCATTGGCGCCGAGCCGGCCCCTGAAACCCAGCAATTCCAGTACACGTTGCGCGCCAAAGGGCGGCTCAACGACCCGGCAGAATTTGAAAATATCGTTATCAGTTCCACCCCGGACGGGCGCACCATTACATTGCGCGACGTGGCCAAGGTGCAACTGGGGGCAGAAAACTATGGATGGTTTGGCCAACTCAACGGCAGCCCGGCAGCCTTGCTTGCACTCTACCAGCTGCCCGATGCCAACGCATTGGATGTTGCCAAGGCAATCAAAATGGAGCTTGAACGCTTATCACAGCGTTTTCCGCAAGGCCTGCTTCATAAAGTAACTTACGACACGACCCTGTATGTGGAAACATCCATGCGCGAGGTGCTTGTCACATTGTTACAGGCCCTTGGTCTGGTCATTCTCGTGGTGTTTATCTTCCTGCAAGACTGGCGCTCGACCCTGGTTCCGGCTATCGCCATTCCGGTCTCGCTGATCGGCACATTTGCCGCTTTGCTCGCCATGGGTTTCACCATAAATACTATCAGCCTTTTTGGACTCATACTGGCCATCGGCGTGGTGGTGGACGACGCCATTGTGGTGGTGGAGAATGTCCAGCGACATCTATCTGACGGGCTCAGTCCACGCGATGCAACAAAGATCGCAATGGAAGAAGTCACCGCCCCGGTGATCGCAACTACATTGGTGTTGTTGGCGGTGTTTGTGCCAATCGCCTTCACACCGGGGCTCACGGGCCGCATTTTTGAACAATTTGCCGCCACCATTTCTGTTGCCGTGGCAATTTCATCGGTAAATGCTCTCACGCTGAGCCCAGCACTATGCGCGCTCGTCCTCAAACCACCCAAACCAGCACAGCGCGGGCCGCTTGCTTGGTTTGAAAAAATTCTTGATAAAACCCGAACCGGTTATATGTGGCTTGTTCGCCGCACCATACAGTTCACCAAAATCAGCCTGATTTTATTCATCGCGGTTGTAGCTGGTGCAGGATACCTCAGCAGCCAACTCGCGACCGGATTCATTCCCAATGAAGACCGGGGTGCATTCTTTATCGATATTCGCCTGCCCGATGCAGCAGCTCTTCCGCGCACCACAAAGGTCCTCGCCAAAGTGGAGGACATCCTCAAAAACACCAAGGGCGTTGCCGACATTTCCAGCGTTGGCGGCTATGGAATGCTGTCTGGTGCCGTTGCCTCAAATAACGCATTGGTTATCGTGGTGCTGGATCCATGGGACAAACGCACCGAGCCCGGTCTGGATATGAAAAGCATCCTGCAAAACCTCGGACCCAAGCTACAGGCCATCGGCAGCGCACGTATTATCGCTTTTCCGCCACCTCCAATCTCTGGACTTGGGACAACTGGTGGGTTTGAGTTTGTGCTTCAAGACACTGAGAGCAGAACCCCACAGGAACTAGCAGCAGCTCTTGGCGGGTTGATTGTGTCGGCCAATTCCGACCCCAAACTGTCTAACGTGTTTTCCACCTTTGCTGCCAACACGCCGCAAATGTTTATCGACGTCAATCGGGATTTTGCGAAAACCAAAGGGGTAGGCATAAACGATATTTTCACAGAGCTCAGCGCCAACATGGGCGCTTACTACGTGAACGATTTCAACAAATTTGGCCGGGTCTACCGGGTATTTGTGCAAGCTGAAGCCAGCAGACGAGACCAGGTTTCCGACATTGGTGACCTTCAGGTGCGCAACAGTGATGGCCACATGCTGCCACTTAGCGTGTTTACCAAAGTGACCCCCATCCTCGGGCCGGAAACCATTAACCGCTACAACATGTTCCGCTCTGCAACTGTGAACGGCGAAGCAGCACCTGGCTTCAGTTCCGGCCAGGCTTTGCAGGTAATGGATAAACTTGGCGAAACCTCCCTGCCGCAAGGGTTTACCTATGAGTGGACTGGTATGGCACTGGAACAAATCAAGGCGGGCGCTGCAGGGTCATTGGTGCTGATCTTCTCGGTACTGTTCGCCTATCTGTTCCTGGTTGCGCAATATGAGAGCTGGTCAATTCCCATGCCGGTAATGCTGTCCGTTGCCTTTGCCATGTTTGGTGCATTCGGCCTGTTGCTCATCACCGGGCTCGATATCAACACCTATGTACAGGTTGGCTTGGTGCTTCTCATTGGCCTGGCTGCGAAAAATGCCATTTTGATTGTCGAATTTGCCAAACAGCAACGCGAAGAAGGCACACCCATACGCGATGCGGCAACCAACGCCGCAAATCTCAGGTTCCGCGCCGTTTTGATGACGGCGCTCTCCTTCGTGCTCGGGGTTATTCCTCTGGTTGTGGCAAGTGGTGCAGGTGCCGCCAGCCGGGTCTCTGTCGGCATCACCGTCTTCGGAGGTATGGCAGCCGCCACTGTATTCGGCGTTGTCTTTATCCCGGTCCTTTACGTCATGTTCCAGTCCATGCGTGAATGGGTAAAGGGAACAAATAAGGACGCTCCCGTCGAAACTGAGGACACCGATAAAGCGGTCGGATAACGCCTAGAGCATCCAGTTTGCACCTGATCATCTGATTGGCCACGACATGCCGGATGCGCGTTATCGCCCGCCAGAGACGGACTTGAACATTCTCTGTGCAATGCCGTCCTTGTCGATTATCGCGTGCTTGGCGGCACCCAGAATGTGCAATACCAAAAGCGGCACGAATGCGTAACCCGCAAGTTCGTGGAGTTCTTCTGTGAATTCATGCACCGGGCGGCTCATTCCCATTGGCGATGGAATAGCAGCGAAACCAAAGATATCCAGAGGTCGGCCAAGCGACCAGGGAAGGAAATAACCAGTGATCACCACAATCGCGATTGCTGCGAGAAATCCCCATAAAACCAGTTTTGACACAAGCGTTAGAAGTGCAGCTTGCGGTGGATGATCCGCAATTCCACGTCTGGCCCGCAGCCAAACACGCCACAGCAAAAACAATCCGGCAATTGCCCCGCCACTCACATGAAATACATAGGCTGCGCTACCACGATCCCCCTCGTGGGTTAGAAACAGAGCGATCACCAGAAATGCGGTGAGCCAGTGAACTATGATGGACCAATGCGAATATCCATCAGTTTGAGCAGAGAGCGACATCGTCTGTATCCTTTAAAAAATGAAATAGAAATACTCATACCTATGTAAAACAGTATAGCCGCACCAGGAATTTCCTACCTTTCCAAACCTTAGCAAATTCGGTATCGGTTCTGTCAATTAACAAACCAATCTGACAGACAGGACATATGATGCTCAGAAAAACGGATTTCTATATCAACGGCGAATGGGTTGCCCCGGTTGAACCAAGAGAACTGGAAGTGATCAACCCGGCAACTGAAGAGCCGTGCGCGGTAATCTCGCTTGGATCTGCAGCCGATGTGGACAAAGCTGTTAACGCTGCAAAAGCGGCATTTGAAACCTATTCGCAAACCAGCCACGAAGAGCGCCTGGCGCTCCTCGAAAAACTCCAGGCCATTATGGCCCGGCGTAATGATGAAATGGCGCAAGCAATCTCGAGCGAAATGGGAGCACCTATTTCACTCGCCAAATCGGCGCAGGCAGGATCTGGACCGTTCCATCTTGAAGGCTTCATCAAGGCCATGAAAGATCTTGAACTCGATGAAGAGTTCGCCCCAAACGGACATCGCATTGTGCGTGAACCGATTGGTGTATGTGGCCTCATCACCCCGTGGAACTGGCCGGTCAACCAGATTGCCCTGAAGGTTCTTCCAGCCCTCGCAACCGGTTGCACATGCGTTTTGAAACCAAGCGAAATCGCACCGCTTTCAGCGATAATTTTTGCAGAGATGATCGACGAAGCTGGCTATCCAGCTGGGGTGTTCAACCTGGTCAATGGTGACGGCCCGGGCGTTGGTGAAGCAATGTCACGGCACCCGGATATCGATATGATGTCTTTCACTGGTTCAACCCGCGCGGGTTCTGCAGTGACCAAGTCTTCCGCCGATACGGTTAAGCGGGTCGCGTTGGAACTAGGTGGCAAATCGCCAAATATCATCTTTGAAGACGCAGATCTGGAAAAGGCCGTAAAGGGCGGGGTTCTCCACTGCTTTCAAAACACCGGCCAGTCGTGTAATGCGCCAACCCGCATGCTGGTGCAGCGATCTGTTTACGACCAGGTGGTATCCCTTGCTGAAGATGTGGCTGGAAAAGTTCAGGTGGGTGATCCAAGCGAGGAAGGCCGCCATATTGGCCCGCTGGTCAGCGATATTCATTTTGCCAAAGTGCAGGGCCTGATCGAAAAAGGTGTCGAAGAAGGTGCACGCCTTGTTGTTGGCGGGCCTGGTCGACCAGACGGATTTGAAAAGGGATATTTCGTCAAACCAACGATCTTCGCTGATGTGAATAATGACATGGTGATAGCCCGCGAAGAAGTGTTCGGACCGGTTTTGGCGATCATTCCGTTCGACACAGAAGAAGAAGCTGTCCAGATTGCCAATGACACTCCATATGGTCTGGCTGCATATGTTCAAAGTCAGAACTCCGAGCGTGCACGCAGGGT
The DNA here is from genome assembly GCA_905479595.1 of uncultured Hyphomicrobiales bacterium. Classification (GTDB taxonomy): domain Bacteria; phylum Pseudomonadota; class Alphaproteobacteria; order Rhizobiales; family CAJQND01; genus CAJQND01. The sequence goes on along the minus strand of CAJQND010000108.1, from coordinate 11,912 downwards.
TGCGCGTCGCTTGCGCGCTGGCATGGTGCATATCAATGGCAGCGGCCACGGCGCAGGCAGCCCGTTTGGTGGTTATAAGCAGTCCGGCAATGGCCGCGAAGGCGGTAGATGGGGCCTTGAGGACTTCCTCGAAACCAAATCTATCACCGGCTACTAAATCACAAACTTGATGAAACAACACGGTCGCGCAGGGGTATAATATCCTGCGCGGCCATATCAAACTCCCGGGCCGCCTTGTGGCCATCGTAAACCGCCATGGCGATGATACCCGGAGCTTTGCAATCGCCAATCCGCACAAGGGATTCGATCCCTGTATCAGACGTGCTGGCGACTTTTTCAGACAATCCAGCCCATAATTGATCGTTCGGTTCTCGTGAAGTGACCGGGATTAAACTATCCGCTTCAATGATCGTGGTTTTACCAGAATAGGTGCACGTCAATTCTGCACCTGCATTGCTAAAGCCGCTCACTGCCTGATTTACAATTATGGAAACGCCAAGATCGATTAGGTTTGCGTGCACTTGGTACTGTTCGCCTGTATACCGCGACCATGAAGAAACACACCCACCAGTTGTTACATAAGTGACCTGGAAGCCTTCCTTGGCCAACAGTTCCGCAAGCACTGAAGCCATATAATAGTGCTCATCATCGTACACTACCACATGGCCTGCTGGGCGTAATCCATTCATTATGTCGTCCGGAGTTAGCACATTTGTACCGGTGAACCCGGCAACCGGGCGCGGCGAGTGGCGGCCACGCCCATCCTTGCGCCAGGAGCTGCCGGTGGCAACAAACACATGTTTTGCCCCCGTGGCGAGAACATCCTCAACACCCATTTCACTGCCAGGAAACACATCGACATTCATCATGGTGGAGATCTGTTGAAGACGGTAGTCACGCACCCGCGCCCATTCAGATAACCCTGGTAATTTGGCTTCGCTAGTGACCCGCCCCCCCAATTCGCCAGTGGCCTCCGCCAGCATAACCTGAACACCACGCTTACCGAGAATATGTGCAGCTTCCAGCCCAGCCGGCCCACCACCGATAATCAGTGCGGGCCCACATTCCGCATCCGCCGGGGGTACATTTTCAGGATGCCAGCCACGCCGCCATTCTTCGCCCATGACCGGGTTTTGCGTGCAGCGGATAGGTACTGCACGGGCATCGCCTGAATAACAGATATTGCAGCCAATACATTCACGGATTTCATCAAACCTGCCCTCGCGGATTTTCTTGGGCAGGAAGGGGTCTGCAATTGATGGGCGCGCCGCGCCCACAAGATCAAGCACACCGCGCTTGACCTGGCCTAATATGGTCTCAGGAGAGGTAAAACGGCCAACGCTCACCACGGGTTTACCCGTCAGCTCACGAATATGAGAGACAGCGCCTTCGAGAGATGCCTCTTTGACGAAGCGCGACACGCCCATTTCGTGTCCATAGTCGGAAACAATGAGATCAAACAGATCGGTCAAATGGCTGACGGAAGCAATAAGCTCCGAACGCTCTTCGCGCCCACCGCCGCCTTCCATATCTGCCTCAATACGCACCGCAATCGCGCAAGTGTCGCCTATGGCTTCTTTGGTATCTTCCAAAATTTCCCGGAACAACCGGGAGCGGTTTGCGGCACTTCCGCCATACTCATCTGTGCGGGTATTAATGGCCGGGTCGAGAAACTGCCACATCAAATATGTGTGGGACGGGTATACATAAACAATGTTGTAGCCCGCCTGGCGCGCCCGCAACGCGGCATCACGGTGCCAGGTGCGCAGATCGGCAATATCGGATTTATCCATCTTTTGGCATTGCAGGGGGTCATTGACCGATGGCAGGCTCACAGGCCCGAAGGCAACATGGCGCGAGTTCATATTCGAGGAACGAAAGCCGCCATGCCAGAGCTCAACGCCTGCCAACGCACCATGGGCATGCACCTGATCAACCATCAGCGCCATATTGCGCACATCGTCATCGTCCCACAGGCTCGTATGTGGAAATGGCAAATCATCGGAACTTGGATGAATGGAACAATACTCGGTGTTGACCACCCCCCACCCACCTTCAGCCTTGATACCGCGCATTGCCGAAAGGGTGCGCGGCGCGGAATATCCCATGCCGGTGCAATGGGGCACCTGGTAAAACCGGTTAGGCGCAGTGACTGGTCCAATCTTGACCGGCTCAAACAGAATATCAAATCTTGGGTCTCGCGGCATGCTGGGCGCTCTCTTTAACTCGCATCTGATCTATATCCATTTTATTGAATGATGATTCAGTAAAGCAACACCCCATGCGCGCAAATTTCGTAAAAACGACCGCTGCGGTGAATTTTGGTCTAATTGACGCATTGACCGATGAACCTGAAATACTCAATGGATTGCGCGGAAAATTGAATTCCTCTACCGTCATCAACTCTCCGCACCAATCACCAGACGAAAATCCGTTTGGCGGCCCCATTTTTGCTTTTCAGGCTGGGTTCCATGCAAATCTATCTGCCCATCGCAGAACAATCTCTGAACATCTTTCTCGTGCTTGGCATGGGCGGCGTTGTTGGGTTCCTTTCGGGCATGTTTGGTGTTGGCGGCGGCTTTCTGATGACCCCACTACTGATATTTTCAGGCATCCCGCCTGTGGTTGCAATTGCGACCGAAGCAAATCAGATCGTCGCCTCGTCCGTTTCAGGCTCTATCGCCCAGTGGCGACGTAAAAACGTCGATGTACGTATGGGTCTGGTCCTGCTCGCCGGTGGGGTGGTTGGGTCGGTGGCAGGGGTTCAGATTGTTAGTTACCTGCGCAAGTTAGGCCAGGTGGACCTTGCAATTTCACTTAGTTATGTCTGCTTTCTGGGCGCAATTGGTGCCCTGATGTTGATCGAGAGCATCCGAACCTATCAACGCGCACGGTCAGGCAATCCAGTTCCTGCCCGCCGTTCTGGCCAGCATAACTGGATTCACAAACTGCCCCTGAAAATGCGGTTCAAGCGCTCAAAACTCTATATTAGCGCCATCCCGCCAGTTCTGGTCGGCGTTGTGGTTGGTTTGTTGGCCGCAATCATGGGGGTCGGCGGTGGCTTCATCATGGTGCCGGCGATGATCTATCTGCTGCGCATGCCAACAAGTGTCGTCATCGGCACATCCCTGTTCCAAATTGTATTCGTCACTGCATTGGTAACCGTATTGCATTCGACCCAAAACCAGACCGTTGACGTTGTCCTGGCATTAATGCTGATGATTGGCGGGGTTATTGGCGCGCAAATCGGTGCCCTTGCGGGGCAAAAACTGAAAGGCGAAGAACTCAGAGGCCTGCTGGCACTCATGGTTTTGGCCATGTGTGCAAAAATCGCCTACGGCCTGATCGTCGAACCATCAGAACTGTTCTCAATTTCCTCAGCCATAGGAGCGCACTGACCATGTCGCGAGCGTTCCACTCATATGCAGCTGTGATCGCAGTCAACTTGTTGTGTGCCCTTTGGCTCATTGGCTCAGCACACGCCCAATCTGTGGAAGCTGACCTTGGCACTCATAACGTGGATGTGAAGGTTGATTTCGCCGGTACCAACGTTCTCTTGTTTGGATCACTGTTCTACGAAGGGTTTGAGCAGAAAGGCCCGCGACCTGATGTTATAATTGCTGTGCGTGGACCAGAACGGAAAATGCGTGTACGGCGCAAAACCAGGGTTGCCGGAATTTGGGTAAATTCTGAATCATCTACTTTTGACGCGGTCCCCGGTTATTACGCCCTGCTTTCCAACCGGCCAGTTGCAGACATTACCTCAAGTTATGAGTTGCACGATCAAAGCATTGGGTTTTCTGATTTGCAGGCCAATCTATTAATGTCTCCAGCTGGCTTTAGCAGTGCCAGCCCGCGCGAATATGCAGCTGCAATCGTTCGCATCCTTAAGCAAGACGACCTGTATAAAGAACAAATTGGCGGCGTGAAATTTCCCGGCAAACACCTGTTCAGAGCAGAGTTTGCGTTACCTGCGAATGTTCCTTTGGGAAAATACATCGCAGACATTTTCATTTTCCGCGACGGTAAGCTCGCAGATGACTATACAACCGAGCTGAATATCGAAAAGCGCGGCATTGAACGCTTCATCTATACTTTGGCGCACGAGTGGCCGTTTGTTTATGGCATACTCTCGGTTATTCTGGCGATATTTGCCGGTTTGGGAGCCGCAGCCATCTTCCGCAAGAAATGAAAAAATCAACGCAATTTTGAAAAGAGATACACCCATGTCTGGCAGAAAAATTCGCACCCTTCACGAGGAAGGCCACAGGCGGAAATTCCTTGTGGTTGTTGATGAATCTGCTGAATGCAGCTCCGCTGTTTATTTCTCAGCCTGCCGCGCAACCAACACTAATAGCGATCTGGCGATGTTGTTTATTGTGGAATCGGAAGATTTTCAGCACTGGCTGCGGGTTGAGGAAATCCATCGCGAGGAAGGCGAGCAAAAAGCCGCCGCAGTGTTCAGGCTCTACCAAAGAAAACTCAAGGCCTGGGGATTTGAAGACCTTAATACGCACGAAATCATCGGCCACGGAGAGCCATCCGCCGAGATCACCACCGCAATCCACGATGATCAGGACATTTCGTTTCTTGTACTTGGGGCATCCACATCGTCAGAGGGTCCGGGCAAACTGATTTCATGGTTGGCTGGCAAAGAATCTGGCACTTTTCCGGTGCCCATTGTAATTGTGCCAGGCACCCTGGATTTCGATGAAATCAAGGCTCTTGCTTAAGAAGCTCGAAAATCAAACATTTCAATCTAAGTCATTATACGAATTGCAGGATAATTCGGGCAATCGCATACTTGGCCCACAATGGGCGCAATACCCGGTGCGAAATCATCTGAACCATCAGAGGCCTTAAATGTGAAACCTGATCTGAAAAATGTGCGCGGTGACATTTACGGCGGCATCACTACCGCTGTGATCGCATTGCCACTTGCGTTGGCATTTGGCGTTACCTCAGGCGTCGGGGCTATTGCCGGATTATACGGTGCGATTGCGGTGGGTTTCTTTGCAGCCGTTTTTGGCGGCACATCTTCTCAGGTTTCAGGTCCAACCGGCCCCATGACCGTGGTGATGGCAGCGATTGTCGCTGACCATTCGAACAACCTTCCTGAAGCCTTTGCGATCGTGTTCCTCGGCGGGCTACTGCAAATTTGCTTCGGTGTTTTGAAGGTTGGTCGATTTGTATCTTATACGCCAACTTCAGTGGTTTCGGGCTTTATGTCAGGCATTGGCGCGATAATCATTATCATTCAATCCTTGCCGTTTTTTGGGTTGTCCGGCGTCACAGGTGGCCCGCTCGGGGCAATTCAAGCCTGGCCCGGGCTGGTGTCTCAAATCAACCTACAAGCCGCACTTGTTGCCTGTGTCACACTTGCGGTGATGATCTTTTGGCCAAAACGTTTTCGCTCCCTGCTCCCGCCGCCATTAGCTGCTCTTTTAATCGGAACGTTCTTAGCCTATTTCCTCTTTCGTGGAATTCCCGTGATCGGTGCAATTCCAACCGGATTGCCAGATTTGCTGCTTCCCAGCTTCAGCTTGGCAAACCTGCCTTCAATTGTGCAACCTGCCATCATCCTGGCCCTGCTCGGATCAATCGACAGCTTGTTGACGTCGCTGGTTGCCGATTCCATTACCCATACGAGACACAATTCAAACCGCGAATTGATAGGACAGGGCATCGGCAACATGGTTGCCGGGCTAATCGGCGGATTGCCGGGTGCAGGCGCAACAATGCGCACCGTGGTCAATGTGCGCGCAGGCGGGCATTCCTCAATCTCCGGCGCATTACATGCCCTTATATTACTCGCCCTGGTGTTGGGTCTCGCTCCACTGGCCGAGAATATTCCGCATGCGGTTCTGGCCGGCATTTTGATGAAGGTTGGGTGGGATATTATCGATTGGGGTTATCTCAGACACGTCCGCCGGGCACCGCGCGACAAAGTCATTGTTATGTTCGTTACCCTGGGCCTGACGATATTCGTTGATCTGATCACGGCGGTCACCATTGGTCTGGTTCTCGCCGGTTTCGCCACCGCGCGCTGGATGGAAGAAGAGGAACTCAAAGGCGTTACCGCATTGGCACTGCCTGGAGATGATGGCGTCAGGAACGAACTGAACAAGGTTGAACGCCACGAGCTGAAAAAGCTCGATGGCAGGGTAAGCATTATTTGTCTGCGGGGCCGTTTTTCCTATGCCTCTGCCCGTGAATTGGTGCAGCGCGCCGGGGCAGCAGCATCAGGCCATGATGCCATCATTTATGATTTTACAAGTGCCGCACACATAGATACCAGCGCCGCATTGGCGATCGATGAACTGCTGCAAACAGCAACAGAGGATACAAAGGGGTGTTTTGTTGCAGGTCTTTCCGGGTCGGCTGAAAAAACGCTTAGATCGCTCGGGGTTTTAAGCAAAATTCCACAAGAACATATCGTGCAATCCCGCCTCGAAGCAATGAAACTGGCCGGAAATCTGGTGTTTACAAAAGACTAGAACCGGTAACGCAACCCGACCGTGGCATAGTGCGCGCCGCCACTTGCGCAATTGAACACACCGGTACCGCAAAACACTTCCTTGCCGCCTGAACGGTGGTGAAAACGAAACAGCACCTCAAGGTCCTTGTTTTCAGGCATCGCGAAAGTGATTTCCGGAGAGAAGAAATGGAGTAAACGCGAGCCCTCATTGTTGTTGTTGGCACGCTTGCGCTCAATATCCGACAGGCCGAAGGCATAGTTCAAGCCAGTTGATGCCGCAACAGTGGTGTAAATCACATCGTTCCATGGAAACTTGGTCCAACGGAAGAAGATCGCCGCCCAAATTTCTGTTTGGTCCATGTTGCCGAAACGCTTGGCGATGCCGATTTCTGGTTCCACATCTATGACGCCCCAAAGAGTCGCCACCCGGCGGCCAATCGTTCCCGCGATAAGGCCACCACTTCCCGTTTCAACGTTCCAGGGTGCAGTATAGCCATCAAGTGCCAAAATGCTGGACATGCTGGTCTCAACAAACGGCCCGCCATAAATAGCCGCAAAACAGTCGCTATCGCACGCCTGATCGAAGCTGTCCCACTTCCAGTCCAGGAATTCATCATCGGCGCGAGCCGAACCAGCAGAAATTGCAGACAAAAGGGCGCACAGAGCCGTCAAAAGAATGACGCACATACGCATACCGCACACACTTGGCTTCGAGAAAAACCGCAATGTAGATCGCTTCCCAGATGTCCTTCACGCGCCGCAACCAGGTTTCCCCAGAAATCTCACCGCATGTGTTTTTATTACTATTCGAATACTTTATTGGTGAGCCTACTACAACCACCATTTTATGATATGGTTTAGACACGCAAGGAACTTGCTCTGGGATTTACTTTTCTTGTAACTTAAATATCTGCCTGGGTAACAGTGTGTCCGATATACTTCTCCCAAGGGCTAAAGCTTAAATTGATAACCCGCCGCCAACGATCAGCACCTGGCCCGAAATGTAGTTCGATTCCGGGATACAAAAGAGATAAACCCCGTTGGCGGCTTCTTCAACCGTTCCCGGGCGGCCAATTGGGATCATTGCCTTGAAGCCAGAAATTACCTTTGTCGGAATACCAACAGCAACTTCATTGCCTTCCACCGAAATGGTCTTTTTATCATCTGTCGCTTCGGTCAATCGGGTTGCGATGAGACCAAAGGCGACACAGTTCACGTTGACTTTGTTGCGGCCCCATTCCTTGGAGAGCGCCTTGGTGAGCCCGATGATACCCGATTTTGCAGAGGAATAATTCGCCTGGCCAGCATTGCCACCCGTCCCGGCAACCGAAGAAATATTGACCACCTTACGGAAGATTTCCTTACCGGCTTCCGCTTCTTTTTTGGACTCGATACGGATAAATTCGCTAGCTGCACGCAAAATCTGAAACGGTGCTTTCACATGCACGTTCATCATTGTATCAAACTGTTCATCGCTCATCTTGCCGATCATCGCGTCCCAGGTGTAGCCCGCGTTGTTGACGATGATGTCAATGCCTCCAAAGGTTTCAACACCTGTATTGATAAATCGTGCCGCAAATCCTTCTTCGGTCACAGAGCCAACCACAGCAACTGCGTCACCGCCATTGCTTTTGATCAGACTTACCACTTCTTCTGCTGGTTCCTGGTCCAGGTCATTGATGACAATGTTTGCCCCCTCGCTTGCCAGTTTCAATGCAACCGCGCGGCCAATGCCACGGCCAGACCCTGTGATATAGGCTGTCTTTCCCTGTAATTTTCCCAATTTTTTAGTCCTTATGTCTTCGAAAATAAGATTGATATTTGCGCTTTAAACCGCCTGATACATGGTCACCACGCAGGCACCACCGAGGCCGAGATTATGCTGTAATGCGGTTCGGGCACCTTCAACCTGGCGGTCTTTTGAGGTGCCGCGTAACTGGTTGGTCAACTCGTAACACTGAGCGAGCCCCGTTGCGCCGAGCGGATGGCCCTTAGACAACAAACCGCCGGAAGGATTAGTCACAACTTTGCCGCCATAAGTGTTGTCTTCATCAGCAATGAATTTCTGCGCACCACCCTGCGGGCAAAGACCCAAGCCCTCATAGGTGATCAGCTCGTTATGGGCAAAGCAGTCATGCAATTCCACAACACCGATCTCGTCTGGCCCAACGCCGGTTTGTTCATAGACCTGGCTGGCCGCATCTGCTGTCATGCTATAGCCGACAAGCTGCATCATATCGTCTGTGTTAAATGTGTCTGGCTTGTCGGTAGTCATCGCCTGACCGGCAATGACAACGTCCCTCTTCAGCCCGTGCTTTTTGGCATAAGCTTCTGATACCAGCACTGCCGCTGCACCGCCGCATGTAGGCGGGCAAGCCATTAGCCGTGTCATCACGCCAGGCCAAATAACCGGCGAACTAAGCACATCTTGCGCGCTCAACTCAGTACGGAACAAGGCAAGTGGGTTAGCCTTGGCATGGTGGCTGGCTTTCGCCCGAATGCGGGCGAAATCTTCGATTGTGGTTCCGTATTTTTCCATGTGGCTTAGCCCCGCGCCACCAAAATAGCGCAGTGCCAGGGGAATTTCCGCCTGGCCGACAATTTCATCGCATTTAGCATCGAATGCATCGAGCGGGCTGGGGCGATCTTCATAAACATTTCCCAAAGCGCCCGGTTTCATCTGCTCAAATCCAACTGCAAGCACGCAATCGGCGATGCCATGTTCAATTGCCTGGCGGGCGAGATAAAGCGCAGTAGACCCGGTGGAGCAGTTATTGTTGACGTTCACCACCGGAATGCCGGTCATACCAACATGATACAGCACGCCTTGGCCGCAAGTGCTGTCACCATAAACATATCCGGCATAGGCCTGCTGGATCGCATCATAGTGGATATCAGCATCTGCAAGTGCCATGCGAATGGCGTCTGCGCCCAATTCTGTATAGGGCAGGTTGTCGCCGGGTTTGACAAACCGGGTCATTCCGACACCAGCCACAATCACTTTGTTTCCCACACCACGCTCCTATTTCCGTTCGAATTCAACATCCCGGCACTCTAACACCGAAGTTTTCCCCTAATCAGTTACATATTACACTATATGGTTACATGTCAAATAAATTTGCCGTATTATACATTGAACTACCGCTGTCTCCTGGCAATTTTACGCGCCTTGCCGGACGTGGTATTAGCAATTGCAAGGGGAGAGCCATGCAGCAAAATGGATGGAACAATACGGTCACCAGCCGCGATGAGCAGCGACGCCAAAAGCGACTGGCGGTTCTGACCACAGGCGCGCGCCTTTTCAACAAACATGGTTTTGACCGCACAACCCTTGATGATATCGCCGGCGAACTGAACGTTTCAAAGCGCACGCTCTACTATTACGTAAAGAGCAAAGAAGAGATTTTGTTTCAGTGCAACCAACTCGGCATCGAGTTCTTCAGCGATATTCTCGTCCGCTGTGCCGACAAGAAACTACCCGTGCTGGAACGCATCGGCATATTCTTGCGCGGCTATGCAGATTTAATGTCTGATGATCTTGGTGCCTGCCTGATATTATCACGCAACATTCCAATGCTGGAACCAAATCGCAGTGTATTGCGTGAAGGCCAGCGCTCCCTCGACAAGGTTTTACGCGATCTTATCGCCGAAGGTATTGATGACGGAAAGATTGTGCCGGGCGATCCCAAACTCACAACCGCAGCGATCTTTGGGGCGTTCAACTGGATTCCCCACTGGAACACTTCTGAACGGCAGGTGCCGCACCGTGATATTGCTGAACACTATATTCAGTTATTCGTTGATGGTCTGCGAAGGCCAGAAACGCGCTAGTTGCTGTTGTTAAAATTCATTTTTGCTTTCGCCGGTTCGGTAGGTGTTCCCAGTTTATGCCTGACGACATAGCTTTCGCGATCAGCATATTTAACACGTTTTGACGTTTTGAGTTTGTCGCGCAAGTCCTTCAGATACCATTTCATCTTGTGGTCTGGAACACTTGATAAAAACAGGTCATGGCCGAGTTGGTCAATGGATTTTCTATTGGCTTCGCGCGCATTCAGCACCGCGTAATACGGGCCTGTGAGAATGTTTATCTCAGCCCCAATATGCGCAAATGTAGCGCCGCCATTCTGCGTGGAATCCGGCATCATCGCTACAATATCATTCTGGTTGACGACACGGGTTAATGGCAGGTTTGCATATTTTGCAACACCGCGTTGATCGGTAAATTTTGGCTGACCGAATGTCACCACGCGGGCAATTTTGTGTCCATCTACATGCAGATAAACCATAAGCAGCGCCGCCACAGCGCCGCCAAGAGAATGCCCGGTAATATAAATTCTATACCCGGGCTTCAGATGTGATTTAAGGTCCGCATAGATCGCGTTTGTCGCTTTTTCAAAGCCGGCATGAACAAGTATTCCCACCTTTTTGTCTGCAACGCCTTTTGTGTCTTCATCAAGCGCCCAGTTTTTCTTATCTATCGTGCCGCGGATTGAAACGGTCTGGGTTTTATGCTTGTCATTGGTTTCAAGAAAATAGAGCACGTCAGTTCTGCCGGGTGTTGCCACACGCGTCACATCCGGTAGGCGTTTTTTGATCGTTGAAGCGCTTGCATAGGCATCATTTGCACGTTGGGCATAATGATAGAGCGTTGCAAAATTGACGCTTTCTGATGCCGCCAATGTGTTTACCCGGGACGGAGCCAACAGCAGCGAAATGCCAGCCAAAACCAAAACTATCCACGACAGGGTGGCGCGAGTTTTCTGTTTAGCCTTTAGACATTGCTCTGACATCAAACATCTCCGTTCAGATTATAAACTTCACTCTGGAAAAAGAAAAGTAACGGCAAAACGCGCGCCTATACCATCGGGTCCGTTTTCGGCCGGATCGGCCCAGTAACGCAGCCCCCATTGAAACTGAACTTTTTGTTCACCGAAAGTGGTGAGCTTTGCAATCGTGAAATTAATCGGGATCGAAAAATCCTTTGCAGTCCAGTTATAGGAACTTTCGGTGTTCAAGGAGTATGTCCACGCATCAGGGGTCGCAAAGGAAATAAACGGCTGAACAAATGTATTGTTCACATCAGGCGTGTCATCGCGGGTTCGCGCCACGCCCCATTGATGGTTGACTAGCGCTCCTACGGTCCATCCGTTTTTTTGCAGCAAGGCGACCCCGGTAGGGCCTAGCGCCAAGGTGCCGGTGCCAAGCAGTCAATCAGTGCTCGTTGGCCATGAAACCGCAGGACCAACACCCCAGGTTAATGCTCCAAGAGATGTGTTCGAAGTCGTTGGTACTAAAAAGAAACTCTGCAAAGTATCGCCCAGGCCGAATTGCTTACCTGAATTGCCTGCAGTGTCATTCTGCCAGGCAACCGGAATGATGGTCCGGGTGACAAGGGTCATATCCGCGTTCAGTTCAAAAGGAATAACTGGCT
>CAJQND010000107.1 GCA_905479595.1 uncultured Hyphomicrobiales bacterium | reverse complement strand
GTGGCTTATAAAGTGTTTTGTTCCGTTGAGTACCCAATCATCACCGTCACGCACGGCAGATGTTTTCATGCCACGAAGATCTGATCCCGCACCCGGTTCGGTCATCGCCATGCAGTCGATCTTTTCGCCTCGAACACAAGGGTATAGATACTTCTCGCGCTGTTCGCCTTCCGCCGCCATGAGGATGTTCGATGGCCGCGCGACGCAGGTCCAATGCAAGGCATAATTGGCGCGTCCCAGTTCCTTTTCATAGAGAATCCAGGTGAGCGTATCGAGCCCGACCCCGCCAGCTTCTTCGGGTATGTTGGCCGCATAAAGCCCTGCGTCTATGGCCTTTTGTTTTAGTTCATCAACCAGTTCAGGGCGCAAGTGACCTGTGCGCTCCACTTCTGCCTCATGGGGGTAAAGCTCGTTTTTCACAAAAGCCCGTGTGGTTTCCACGATCATGCGTTGTTCTTCTGATAGGGCGAAATCCATGAGGGTTACTCCGAGTGATAAAGTTCTGCGTGGCCATCAACTGAGATGGCCTGACCATTGACCATTTTTGCGCCGGGTGACGCGAGGAATACCGCCATATCGGCAATTTCCTCAGGCTCAACAAAGCGGCGCATGGAGACGTTTTTGGCGTAATCCATACGCACTTCGTCTTCACTTCGCCCGGCTGCCTCGGCTTCAGCGACGATGACCCGATCAATACGCGGGCCGGAAACCGCACCGGGGCAAATGGCGTTTACGGTGACGTTAAATGGCCCGGTTTCTGAGGCCAATGATTTAGTAAATCCAATAACCGCCCATTTGGCCGAAGCATAAGGCGTGCGGAGCGGGTACCCACACAGGCCCGCACCTGAAGAAATGTTGATGATTGCGCCTGATTTCTGCGCTTTCATCACAGGCACGGCCAAGCGGCACGTCATCATGTGGCTGTCCAGGCACACAGCAATGCATTGCCGCCAGTCTTCGAGGCTGATGTCTTCCACGACAGCTGTAGGCCCCGCAATACCTGCATTGTTTACCAGAACATCCAGCCCGCCCATCTGGGCAGTGGCATGGGTAAACCAAGCTTCAAGAGCAGCCTCGTCGGTCACATCAACGTGTGCACCAATGATTTCCGGGTGTTCAGTTGCAAGTTCGGCCAATGCCCCGGCATCCATATCGCAGATGTGCACGTTCGCTCCGCTATTTGCGAATGCCACAGCGATGGCCCGGCCAATGCCTGCGGCTGCAGCCGTGATAATAACCTTTTGTGCCATAACTTAAGCTCCAATCACCCGGCCCACCTGTTCAGGGCGGGGCAGGTCTGCATGTTTGAGAGCAATCGCTTGGAGCGCCTCTTCCACATCCCGCAGAATGGGCACAGCGCGGCTGGCATTGCTGTCGACATGCAATAGCATTTGCTCGGTTGTGGCCAGCACATCACCGGATTGCCCGTGGTGCATGGTATGAAACAGATGCAGGCGTTTTTCGTCGATGGTGAGCACCTGAGTGGTAAAATGCAGAGGTTCGCCGGAGGACGCTTCACGCAGATAGTTGATATGGCTTTCCACGGTGTAGAAGGAATGCCCTCCCGCCCGGTAGGCCTCATCAATGCCGATATAGCGGAACAAGGCATCAGTTGCCTCACCAAAAGCCCAGAGATAATAGCTTTCCGACATGTGGCCGTTATAATCGACCCATTGCGGGCGCACAGTGCAGTTGTAGAGTTCAAGTGGCCCGGTGATGGCGGCATCCGGTGTCCATTTTGCAAAATCATGGGCTGCGAAGGCGAGTTGTTCATCGCGCGCCAGCACAGTGCCTGCACCAATATCATGCTGGCGAAGCACGCGCATCATATCTACCAAAACCTCATCGCGCTTGGCCGCCCATTTGTGCACAGGAATATCGCCCGCCTGTTCTTCACAGCCTTCTACCAGCTTGCGCTCAAGTTCGTCCGACCATTTGGGGAAGTTAAGGTCTGTCCACGGCAGTTCCATGGAGGGGTCAAACTGGGAAATGAAGTGGCGCATTCCACCATCGCCGCCCGCCAGGTGGTAAGTCATGAATGATCCCATGATCGCCCAGCGAAGGCCTGCGGAATAGACGATTGCGTCGTCGATCTCGCCTGTTGTTGCGATATTCTTGTTTAGAACATGTAACGCTTCGCGCCACATGGCTTCCTGCAATCGGTCACAAACATATCCTTCAATCTCTTTGTGCAGGCGCAAAACCTGCATGCCCATACGCTCGTAAAACGCGCCCGCCCGGTCCAGTATTTCTGGTGCCGTTTTCTCACCTGGCACTGTTTCCACCAAAGGCAGAAGATAGACCGGGTTAAATGGATGGCCGATAATGACGCGTTCTGGGTGTTTGCATTGCGATTGCAGATTTGTTGGCAAAAAGCCCGAAGAACTCGACGCGATAATCACGTCGGGTTTTGCTGCAGCATCGATTTTTTTAAACAGGGCGGTCTTGAGGTCTTCGCGTTCGGGTGCGGCTTCCTGAACGAAATCTGCCTGCGCTGCCATTTCGCTTGCGGAAGATGCGAAGGTGAGGGTACCTGGCCTGGCTTCAGGCCCGTCTGTGAGTTTTTGCATCGCTGGCCAGGCGTTCTCAATCGCTTCCCGCATCCGCGTTTCTGCGTCGGGTGCCGGGTCAAATGCCACGACATCGAGACCGCGAAACATAAAACGCGCCGCCCACCCGGCTCCGATTACTCCAGTTCCGGCAATGCCTATTGTCTTGACCGCACTCATTTCAGGGGGGTCAAGCCAAGAATAGAGCGGGCTTCATCCGGGCTTGCGACGCTTGCGCCGAGAGAATGGATAATGGTGCAGGCGCGCTCGGTGAGCGAGCCGTTAGATGCGTAAACGCCTTTATCGAGATAGAGATTGTCTTCCAGCCCGACCCGCACATGACCGCCCAGCAGCATCGCTTGTGCCACCATGGGCATTTGCATGCGTCCGATGCCAAAACCGGCCCACACGGCGTTCTCAGGCAATTGTGAGACCATATAGGCCATTGTTTCAGTATTCACCGGTGCGCCCCATGGAATGCCGAGGCAGAGCTGAAACATAGGTGGTTCGTCAATCAGGCCTTCTTTGCACATTTGCGAGGCGAACCAGAGGTTACCGGAATCGAAGATTTCCATTTCCGGTTTCACACCATACGAGCGAATCAACTCCGCCTGTTCGCGAAGCTGGTTTGGGGTTTGCACGACGATGCCGTTACCGTCGCCAAAATTCAGCGTTCCGCAGTCGAGAGTACAAATTTCCGGGCGTAATTCAGCAACATGTAAAAGCCGTTCAACCGGGCCAACGAGGTCCGTGAATTCCTCATCGAACTGACGCGGATTTTGTCCACCGCCGATTTCAACATCACCGCCCATGCCTGCCGTCAGATTGATGATCACATCGGTATTCTTGGCGCGGATGCGTTCCATGACTTCGCGGTAGAGAGACACATCACGGCTGCCGCGGCCGGTTTCCAAATTGCGCACATGGCAATGGACAATCGCCGCACCGGCACTTGCTGCTTCCAGCGCTGAATTGGCAATTTGTTCCGCGCTTACAGGGATTTCCGGGTGTTTTCCAACGGTGTCACCGGCACCGGTAACTGCGCATGTGATGATAACGTTTGAGTTCATGAGTTTCTCCTCCGCGCGCGGCTTGAATGCCTTTGCTCTTCTAAAATTCAAGATTACGGTGTGGGAAAAACATGTTTTGATTTAATTCGCCATGAATTTGTGCAAAAACGACATATGCGCTCTGTGGCTTTCATATTGTTTCCCAAGTTCTCGATGATTGGGCTCACTGGGGTTCTTGAACCATTGCGTTTGGTTAACCGGTTCGCTGATCGCCAGGAATTTTCCTGGCGCTTTGTTTCAAGCGATGGCGAGCCGGTGGCAGCAAGCAATGGGATTCCTGTTTCTGCCGATGAAAGCATTGCGAACATGGTGCGTCCGGACATAGCGATTTTTTGCGCCAGTTATGAAGTGGACAGGGCGGTGTCCAGCCCGGTACTGGCGTGTGCACGCAGGCTGGCCCGAGAAGGGGTGGTTCTTGGTGCGGTTGATTCTGCGCAGTTTATTCTCGCAGCTGCCGGTGTTCTCAATGGATATAAAACCGCTGCGCACTGGGAAACGACGGCGGGATTAAAAGAGACATATCCTGCGCTTGAGGTATCCGATGCCGCCTATGAGATTGACCGGGGCCGGATGACCGCGGCCACAGGTGCCGCAGCAATTGATATGATGCTTGCCTATATCGCCAAGGCTTTGGGCCCGCGTCAGTCGGTTTATGCAGCGGAACAGCTGGGGCACCGGCCTGTTCCCGGAGCAGCCAGCGAGGCAAGGCTACCGCCGGATATCCGCTATCAGGTTACGCACCCACGCCTTGTAACAATCTTGCGATCAATGGAAGAACATGGCGAGGAGGTTCTGTCGACCTCTGAATTGGCCGAGGCTGGCGGTATTTCTGTGCGCCAGATGGAACGCCTGTTTGCGCAGCATCTGGGCGAACCTCCGCGCCGTTTTTACCGGCGTTTGCGGCTTGAACGTGCGTGGCGACTGCTGATCTACTCAAAGCTTAGCGTCACCGGCGTGGCCATGGCCTGTGGGTTTACCTCGGTTGCCGAGTTCTCAAGAGCCTACAAACAACTTTACGGCGAACCACCGACCCGACACCGCCGCCGCGTTGTCAGTCCGGGGTTGTACTAAAACAATTAGCGCGCGCGTTTGAAACATCGCAAAGAATGCGTTGCGGTTCTTGTTCGGATGGGTAAAGTCAACAAGAAATCTGGGAGATAAAGAGGTACCATGGGCAAGAAACTCACTTTAGACGAAGTATTCGACCTGGCCAAAGCGTGTATGCTGGCAAATGGATGTGATGAGGCCAATTCGGACGCAGTCGCAAGAACTGTAACCAATGCGGAACGCGATATGTGCCTTTCCCATGGGCTGTTCCGGGTGCCTGGTTATGCTGGAGGTGTCAAATCCGGTGTGGCAAGAGGAACTGCGCGCCCGGTTGCCAAGCGCATCGCTCCGGGATTGATCGCTGTTGACGGCGATGGTGGTCCCGCGCCGCTGGCTATTCAAACTGCCCACGAAGCCATTATTCCAGCAGTGCGCGAACAGGGCATTGTTGCGGCATCTATAAACGATATTTTTCATCTTTCTGCCCTGTGGCCGGAAGTTGAGCCGCTTGCAGAGCAAGGCATTGTGGCAATGGCCTGCTGTGTCGCCGGCTCTTATGTAGCCCCGGCAGGCGGGACAAAGCCACTTTTTGGCACAAATCCGTTTGCCTTTGGCTGGCCGCGCAAAGATGCACCACCAGCGGTGTTCGACCAGGCGTCTGCGGCTATGGCCCGCGGTGAAATCCAAATTGCCCAGCGTGATGGACATAGCGTGCCTGAGGGAACCGGGATCGACAAAGACGGCAAACCTACGACAGACCCGACAGCCATACTTGAGGGCGCGCAATTGGCGTTTGGCGGTTATAAAGGTGCCTCTCTTGCCATGATGGTCGAATTACTGGCTGGCGCGCTGGTCGGCGGTAAATTCTCCTACGAAACCTCGGTTGATGTTGGAAATGGTCCAACGCTTGGCCGCCATAGTGAAGTGATTATCGCTATTGACCCCGCCAGGTTTGGTGGCGACGGTTTTCTTGATCGCGGTGAAGAGCTTTTCGACAAAATCCTCTCTCAGGAGGGAACAAGGCTTCCGGGAGAACGCAGATTTAACAATCGCGAGATTACATCACGTGAAGGCGTAGATGTTCCCCAGTCGCTTTTCGACAGTTTGCTTGAATTACGCGGATAGATTTTACCATTCAGTGGTATTTATGGCGCTTTCACCTTTAGACCACTTGACCGACTGCCTTGGTCGCGTAACACTCTGCGGCTGAAAAAAGCAGATAGAGGCAAATCGGGAGGTCATCATAAATGCCCAGCGTTACCATGGTAGTAAATGGCAAGGAGGTGTCCGGCGAGGTTGAAGGTCGGACCTTGCTGGTTGAATTCTTACGGGAAAATCTTGGATTAACAGGAACCCATGTCGGCTGCGACACTTCGCAATGCGGAGCTTGTGTGGTGCATGTTGACGGCAAGGCCGTTAAATCGTGCACAGCATTGGCTTTGGCATCAGATGGTACGGAAGTAACGACCATTGAAGGAGTTGCCAACGGCAAGCTGCACCCCATGCAGGAAGCGTTCCGGGCCAATCACGGGCTGCAATGTGGCTTCTGTACACCGGGTATGATTATGGCGGGCATCGATATTGCGAACCGCCATGGCAAGAAACTCTCTGACGAGCTGATCCGCGATGAGCTTGAGGGCAATATTTGCCGCTGTACCGGCTATCACAACATCGTAAAAGCGATCAAACAGGGCGCACGTAAAATGTAGCGCCGCCGGTGACGGTTTTCGGAAAATAAAGACGGAGCGGCCCATTGGGCAAACAGCTCTGCTAAAAAAGGGAAGGAATTCACATGAGTGATACCGGTATCGGCGCCAGGGT
Organism: uncultured Hyphomicrobiales bacterium; assembly: GCA_905479595.1. Lineage (GTDB taxonomy): Bacteria > Pseudomonadota > Alphaproteobacteria > Rhizobiales > CAJQND01 > CAJQND01. The sequence continues at coordinate 541 of CAJQND010000107.1, read as the reverse complement.
TTTGCGCAAGGAAGACAAGCGGTTCATCACAGGTAAAGGCCACTACACGGATGATATCAACCTACCGGGCCAAACCTACGCCTATTTTGTGCGCAGTCCTCATGCGCACGCGAAACTTGGAAAGATAGACACCAAGGCAGCCGAGGCCGCCGACGGGGTGGTTGCAGTTTTCACCGGCAAGGATATTGCCGCCGACGGTTTGGGCGGATTGATTTGCGGCTGGATGATACATTCCAAGGATGGCTCACCAATGAATGCCGGGCCACACCCGGTGCTCGCACAGGGTAAAGTGCGATATGTGGGCGATCATGTTGCCATGGTTGTTGCAGAAACTGCCGCGCAAGCCAAAGCCGCCGCAGAACTTGTTGATGTCAATTACAAGGTTCTGGACGCGGTAGCAGATACTGCAACCACGCAGGCATCAAAAGTGCAGGTGCATGACGAAGCGCCAAAAAACACAGTTTTCAACTGGGAAATCGGAGATGAAGCAGCAGTTAAAGCCGCCTTTGACAAAGCAGCCCATGTGACCAAGCTTGAGCTG
>CAJQND010000106.1 GCA_905479595.1 uncultured Hyphomicrobiales bacterium | reverse complement strand
TTCCCACGAAGACGATTTTCCCGGTTGGCCCAACAGCCAAATGACGGGCGTTTGGTACCAGCGCATAAAGAGAGATTGAGAACCCGCTCGGCAACCGAACCTGTTTTAAGATTGAGTGCAATCTCTCAACCTGTGGCCCCCCTTGGAGTACCATTTCCGCCCGCGCTACCTCTCCGACCATTGCAAAAAACAGGCACCATAGAACCAACCCGGTTTGGATAAATCGTGTTAACATCCTATCTAATCCTCTATGCATACAGCACCGGGCCATATTGCAGCCCTGTTTGAGTTTAAGGTGCTGATTTTATCACAGACTTTGACGTTATCGACCATAGTTGGATATTGGCGGGAATTTATGGGATTTTTTGGATCCTCACGAAAAAAAAAGACAAAACCGCGCGGCAAAACCCCCCGCAAAGCTGGAAAGCCCAAAGTCACCCGGGGTGCAACTGCGCGCGCCAAGCCGCAACGTCGCCGCACGTCTGCTGCGCGGCAAACGGTGAAAAGCAGCCGTAAAAAAACAGAACGTTCGTTCGGTATGCGAATAGTTTACTGGTCCTTCGTTCTTATATTGTGGGGAACAATTGGTCTGATAGCACTTGCCGGTTATGTGGTGTTTGCCAATCCAAATCAGAATGTCTACACGTTGCCCAAGCGTCAGGAAGGCATCATTCTGCTGGCCGATAATGGGGAAGTGTTGGCAGAGAGCGGTTCATTTCTCGGAGATGACGTGCGCCTGCCTGATTTGCCGTCCTATGTGCCGGAAGCAGTGCTCGCGATTGAGGATCGGCGTTTCCGTAGTCATTTTGGCATAGACCTTTTTGGTCTTGGCCGAGCAATGTATGCAAATTTGAAAGCTGGACGCCTGACCCAGGGCGGTTCAACCGTGACCCAGCAACTCGCCAAAAACCTGTTTTTGTCACCGCAAAGAACCCTACACCGAAAAATTCAAGAAGCCATTTTGGCCCTTTGGCTCGAGCACAAATTCACTAAAGACGAAATCCTTCAACTCTATCTCAACCGGGTCTATTTTGGTGGCGGTGCCTATGGCATCGAGGCGGCGGCAAAGACATTTTATTCCAAACACGCCCGCGATCTAACACTTGCCGAAGCAGCATCCATGGCGGCTGTCCTGAAAGCTCCATCACGTTACAATCCAAAAGCATCATCGAAAAAGTCGCGTGCGCGTACAAAACTGGTGCTCAACGCCATGGCTGATCAAGGGTATATCAATGCAAAACAGGCACAACTGGCAATTAAAAACCCCGCCGCTGTCAAAGCAATCAACTACATTCCAGCCACCCAATACGTCGTGGATTGGGTACGAGAGCTGGTTCCGCAATACACCGGCCACAAAGCCGAAGGCCTGATCATTCAAACCACGATTGACGGCAAGCTTCAGCGTGCTTCGGAAAAGGCTCTGCGGCGGCGGTTGTTGAAGGAAGGCGTGAAACAACGTGCCAGCCAGGGCGCGCTGGTTATCATGTCACCGAAAGGCGAAGTACGGGCCATGGTTGGCGGCAAATCATACAAGAAGAGCCAATTCAACCGAGCGGTAAAAGCCATGCGCCAACCAGGCTCGGCATTTAAACCGTTTGTGTATCTCTCCGCAATCGGGCTCGGCTACCGTCCAGGTACTGTGGTGAACGATAAAAAATTCTGCATAAAAAAATGGTGCCCTGAAAACTACAATAAACGCTATGCGGGGCCAGTAAGTCTTACGACAGCTCTTGCCCAGTCGCTTAATTCGGTCGCTGTGCGCCTGGCGGTTGAGGCCGGGCCAGCGCGTGTCGCATCAACGGCAAAACGCCTTGGCATTCGCTCCAAGCTCACGCCAAATGCCTCCATTGCGCTGGGTACATCTGAAGTCAATCTTCTTGAACTTACCTCCGCATACACGCCATTTGCCAATGGCGGCAATGGGGTACTTACCCATGTGATCAAGCGCATCGTCACCACTGATGGCCGCATTTTGTATGAACGGCAAGGCTCTGGCCCCGGCAGGGTCCTCAACGAGTTTGAAGTTGGTGCCATGAACACAATGATGGCTGAAACAGTGACTTCAGGAACCGGAAAGCGCGCCAAGGTCAAAGGGCATATGGTGGCCGGGAAGACCGGAACAACCCAAGATTACCGTGACGCCTGGTTCCTTGGATATTCCGCGTATTATGTGGGTGGTGTGTGGGTAGGTAACGATAATTCTTCCCCAACCAGACGAACAACGGGAGGCGGATTACCAGCACAGATTTGGCATGATGTGATGGTTCAGGCCCATGCAGGTTTGTCGGCCCGGGTGTTACCGGGTCGCTTGCAGGAAGATGAACCTGCAATAGACCTCTCTCCTTACGGGATTGATGATGAGCTTTTGCGCCGCGGACGTGATGGGTTGACCGGGTTTTTTAAGAGTATTTTCGGCGGCGGTGATCGCACATCGCAAGCACCACAAACACAATCTAATCAACAACTTCGAAAAGAACGCGCCGAGCGACGGAGACGCCGGCAACGCCAGAGAGAAGAAAACCGCTAACTGCCATATCTATGCAAGCTGGCACCGTTTGCTTTCAGCCATTGCCGTGCATAACGCGTTTTCCGACAATGAGCTTCAACCAGCGCCCAGAAGTCTGGTCCATGGTTCATTTCCTGAAGATGGGCAACTTCATGGGCAGCGACATAGTCGAGAATATCTGCAGGCGCCAGCACAAGCCGCCACGAAAATGAAAGCCCCCCGGAAGACGAACACGACCCCCAACGGCTCGATTGGTCGCGAATTGAGATGCGCGTGTAGCGCAAATCCATGACAGTCGCATAATGGTTACATGCCTCCTTCAGGTCGGCACGCGCCTGGCGTTTTAACCAGTCTTGCGCCCTTCGCGGCAGATGCGCTTCATCGCCAGCCACGCAAAGGAGCGGAGTTGGAGCATCTTCTGCTTCTTCTACCCATACCGTGCCTCGTGCATCCGGTCGGTGTGCAATACGGTGCTGCAGGCCACGAACCGGGATGAGTGCGCCATCGGTGAAGCCAGTTTTACCGGCCCGTCCCTGCAGGCGAGTGCGAATCCATACCGCTTGCCCCGCAGCGAAGTTCAAAGCTGCAGAACGGCTGGTGCCCGGAGGAATGGTTAAGACGACCCCATCGCCCTTTTTATCAATGCGCAGAATGATCCGCCGCGCGCGCGCGTTGTGACGAAAGGTGACCGCTACATCGGTACCGTCAATGACAATGCGCCCATGTTTGGGTCCACCGTCCTGGGACGGGTTTATGAGTTTGCGCAAACTGGCCAGCGGCATCGCGGATCCCACGAATCAACTAAGTTCAATGCCAGTATGAAGCACCGATTGGGTGTTTACGAGGCTTTCGGATTAGATGCGATGAAATCGGAAATCCGTGGTGCGATTTCTGAACGGAAACGCGATCCATTAAATACGCCGTAGTGACCAACACCCTTTTGCAAATAATGCGCCCGCTTTGCATCTGGAATTGACTTGCAGAGATCCTGTGCGGCCTCAGTTTGGCCGACCCCTGAAATATCATCCAGCTCACCCTCAACGGTCATCAACGCGGTTTTTTTAATTGCCGTAGGATCGACAACTTCGTTGCGGTGGGTGAATGTGCCCTCGGGCAGCGCATGCTCAATGAACACCTTTTCCACTGTTTGCAGATAAAACTCTGCGGTGAGATCCATTACCGAGAGATACTCATCATAGAAGTCTTCATGGCGTTCAGCGCTATCTCCGTCACCTTCAACCATGTGCCAGAACAACTCTTTGTGCGCGTCAATATGACGGTCCAGATTCATGGTCATGAAACCAGTCAGCTGCAAAAAGCCCGGATAAACATCGCGCATCGTTCCGGGGTTTGGGAATGGCACTTTTACAATCACATTATTGCGGAAATAATCGATACCTTTTTCCATGGCCAGATTGTTGACAACCGTGGAGTTGCGGCGAGTGTCGATTGGGCCACCCATTAACGTCATGGATGCTGGAACACAGGGATCATTTCGTGACGACATCAGCGAGACCGCAGCCAAAACCGGTACCGAAGGCTGACACACAGCCATGATATGGGTGTTTGGCCCAAGGAACTGAAGAACCTCGATCAGATAGTCGATGTAATCGTCGAGATCGAAGCTTCCCATGGCCAGCGGCACTTCGCGGGCATCCACCCAATCGGTGATATAAACCTCGTGGTTTGGCAGCATGGTTTCAACGGTGCCACGCAGAAGCGATGCATAGTGGCCAGACATTGGCGCTACAATCAGCAGATTAGGTTTTTGCTTGTGACGTGCCACTCCGCGTGATTTCTCAAAATGCAACAAATTGCAAAATGGCTTGGACCAAACAATGCGTTCACCTACCTCTAAGGTTTCGCCACCAACGGAAGTTTGTGAAATCCCAAACTCCGGCTTGCCGTAACGCCGCGTTATGCGCTCAAACATATCCAACCCAGCAGCGGCGGCCTTAGCAAACGGAGTTTCCGCCAATGGGTTCATCGGATTCTTCCAAAAAAACCGGTTAGCGTTTGCCGCTGCGCGCATTGGTGCCAGCACAGCATGGTTCATCTCGTAAACATGGTAAAGCACACGTAGCTCCTTCAGGTGTTCGTCGCTTTGTGTCGCATTAAGAAGCGCAAAGAAATCCGCGTGCAGTGCAGCACGGATGGATAAAATTTGCCGCTAAAATACCCCAAAACCTATTATCTGCGATTGTGCGCTGCAAAATCGCCCGGGTCAACTGGCCAAAAGTCGATTTTTTTGTATGGTTTGGCAAATTTTGTTAAATGTGCGCTTGCTCACTCGCCCGTGCTCAACAAAGTGCCTTTTTCGAGTGCATCGCGATAAAACCAGAAAAACAACACTGTTGCGGCAACCAAATAAAGCACGTTGAGACCAAGGGCCACGAACATCAGCTCTGGGCGCGCCACCCCATCAATTAAGATTGATCGCAGACCTTCGAATACATATGTCGGTGCCAAGCTTAGAGCCACTGGCTGCAACCAAGTCGGCAATGCGCTGACCGGATAATAGACGCAACAAATTGTGAGTAAAATGAATATCAAACTCCACGCCAAATGTTCCGCGCCAAGCCCGTAGCGCAGCAACAACCCACAAACCACCATACCAACCGCCCAGCTGGTAAGCATCAAGTTGAGAAAAAATGCTACCATCCACAGCCCCAGTGCCATGAGATCAAAGCCAAAATAGTAAATCGCCAGCAAAGTTACAGGGATAAGGCCAATCATCACTCGGATAATCGACATCACTGCCAGCGCTGCCAAAAGCTCATGCGCGCGCAATGGGGAAACCATGAGGTGGCCAAGATTGCGGGACCATAGTTCTTCCAGAAAGGACATATTGAAGCCGATCTGCCCGCGGAACAAAACGTCCCAGAGCAACATCGCGCCGATCAATGAGCCACCGGCAAATGCGAGTTTCCCAGACTGATCAGCAAGCCAGGTTTGCAAAAACCCCCACATGAACAACTGAACAGTTGGCCAATAGACAATATCAATAATCCGTGGCGGCGAGGATTTCAGCAAATACCAATGACGCAGTACCATCGCGCCAATGCGCGAACCCGGTGATCCGGTTGCCGGTCGAAGATTGCTAACAACCTCACTCATCTGTTGTCTCCCTGGCATGAACCCCGGTGCCGCGCGCCACATCAAGAAACACTTCTTCCATGCTGGCGCGCCCATAGCGCTTTTTCAGTGTCTCAGGTGCACCGCGATCTACAATCAGGCCTTCCTTCATCATCAGTACATCATCACATAGCCGGTCGACTTCACCCATATTATGTGATGCCAGCAACATTGTTGCCCCGCCTTCGCGGCAATATTGTTCCAAATGCCCGCGCACCCAGTCCGCCGTATCTGGATCAAGGGATGCGGTTGGCTCATCCAGCAATAACAAGCGAGGAGAATTTACGAGTGCTTTGGCCAGGCTGACCCGCGTTTTTTGCCCGGCAGAGAGTTTTCCAGTGGGGCGTTCGAGAAGGTGGGTAAGGTCAAGAATGCCTGCAAGTTCAGCAATGCGTGCTTTGAGATCCACGACGCCGTATAGTTTGCCATATACAGTGAGGTTCTGACGTACTGTTAGCCGCAAAGGCATATCGACATATGGGCTTTCAAAATTGATCAAATGTTGGACAAGGGGACGGTTTGTCTGCACATCGACGCCAAGCAGTTCTATTTTTCCCACCGTTGGGCGGACAAGCCCAAGCAACATGCCAATTGTGGTGGTTTTGCCAGCCCCATTGCCCCCAAGAAGACCGAGAATTGTGCCTTGGCGAGCTTCGAAATCAAGCCCGCGCACCGCATGCACTTTGTCAAAACGCTTTTCCAACGCTTCAACCTTTATAGCAAGAGGAAGAGAATGCAGCATAGAAAGGTTTCCGTCGGGTTTCGATCACTGTAAAATGCTTCAAAATACCAGAGGCACGATTAGATGAAGTTTGACACAAAAATGCAACGTGCTTCAGGGCCAGACTTTGAATCCGAATTTTTGCGGCGCAGCCAATCTTCACGGCGCCACGTAGAACAAATCCGACTGCAAACTCTGACAAGATTGCGCTGGCTAGCGGTTATTGGACAGACAGCGGCGGTTCTAGGGGTTTATTTTGGTCTGGGCTGGCCATTACCGATTGTGCTTTGCCTTTCAGTAATCGGCCTTTCTGCATGGCTCAATGTTTTTCTAGGCCTGCGTAACCGCTCAATCCAGCGCATTGGATACAATCAGGCATCGTGGCTTTTGGCCTACGACATTCTACAATTGGCGGTATTGTTTTATCTCACCGGCGGATTGGAAAACCCATTCGCGTTCCTGTTTTTGGTGCCGGTCGCCGTATCAGCATCTGCTTTGCCAGTGGAGCGAACAATTTTACTTGGTCTTTTGGCACTATTGGCGGCAACCATTCTCGCTTTTGAGCATCTGCCCTTGCCGTGGGACCCGTCATCACCACTACACCT
>CAJQND010000105.1 GCA_905479595.1 uncultured Hyphomicrobiales bacterium | reverse complement strand
ATCGGTGTGCACTTACCCCTGCATGCTGCTGAACATTTTTATATCGTCACAGAACCGGTAGCCGAACTGCCGACTGACATGCCGGTTATCCGGGTGCCGGATGAAAGCGCATACTACAAGGAAGATGCTGGCAAGTTGATGCTCGGTGCATTTGAACCGGTCGCAAAGCCCTGGGGTATGGGCGGTATTGCTGAAGACCACGAGTTTGAAACTCTGCCAGAAGATTTTGATCATTTTGAACCAATCCTGGAACAAGCGGTCAACCGCATGCCCATTTTGGAAACTGCCGGAATTGGCCTGTTTTTCAATGGCCCGGAAAGCTTCACCCCGGACGATGCCTACTATCTCGGCGAAGCGCCTGAAGTGCGTAATGTTTATGTTGCTTGCGGGTTTAACTCCATCGGCATCCAATCTTCGGGTGGTGCTGGTAAAGTCTTGTCTGAGTGGATTCGCGATGGTCACCCACCGATGGATGTGGTGGATGTAGATGTACGCCGAATTCACCCGTTCCAGACCAACGCCAAGTACCTCCATGACCGCACAACTGAAAGCCTTGGCCTGCTCTACGCCATGCATTGGCCTTACTACCAACACCTCACGGCGCGTGGCGCACGCAAATCTGTGTTTCACGATCGGTTGGACAGCATGGGCGCAGTGTTTGGCGACACTGCCGGATGGGAACGCCCCAACTGGTATGCGCCAGAAGGAATGGCGAGAGAGTATGAATATAGCTTTGGCCCGCAGAACTGGCATGAGCAATGCACCGCCGAGAGCCACGCCACTCGCGATGCGGTAGCTTTGTATGACCAATCGAGCTTTGCGAAATTCATGGTTCAAGGCAAAGATTCGTGTGCCGTGCTCAACCGTATCTCGGCAAACAATGTGGATGTTGACCCTGGCCGTATCGTCTACACCCAATGGCTGAATGAGCGCGGTGGCATCGAGGCCGATCTCACCGTCACGCGGCTTGGTGAAAACGAGTTTATGGTGGTGACTGCAGGTGCAGCGCAAACCCGCGACATGGCCTGGCTCAAACGCCACATTCCAGAAGATGCTCATTGCTTTGTAACCGATGTAACATCCGGCTTGCCTATGCTTGGTTTAATGGGGCCAAATTCACGCGCCCTGCTCTCTTCGGTGACCAGTTCGGATTTATCAAATGAAGCGATGCCGTTTGGCCGTTCAAAAGAAATCGATATCGGCTATTCACGTGTTCGCGCCAGCCGCATCACCTATGTGGGTGAACTTGGGTGGGAATTGTATATTCCGGCAGAATTCGCGCAGAATGTGTTTGATACGCTCATCGACGCTGGTGATGAATTCGGACTGAAACCTGCGGGCATGCATGCCATGAACGCCTGCCGCACAGAGAAGGGTTATCGCCACTGGGGTCACGATATTGCCGATGAAGATACCCCGGTTGAGGCCGGTCTTGGCTTTGCCGTCGCCTATAACAAAAATGGTGGTTTCATAGGTCGTGACGCGGTCATGAAACAGCGTGAAGCAAATGTGCTAAAAAAGCGCATGGTTGCCATTTGCCTGGAAGACGATAGTTCTGATGCTCCAATGATGTATCACGAAGAACCAATTTACCGGGACGGCAAAATCATTGGTGCGACGACTTCAGGGTCCTGGGGCCACCGGCTTGGCAAATCTCTGGGCCTTGGTTATGTGCACTGTGATGACGGTGTCACCAAAGATTTTCTCGACAGTGGCAATTTTGAAATAGAAATAGCCTGGCAACGCCATAAAGCAAAAGTGCAGTTTGCCCCGTTCTATGACCCGAAATCGGAGCGCATTAAGGCGTGAACATCCGGCCAGCCGGGTTGCAGGATCTGAAGGCGATAGAATCTATTGCCAAGGCCGCCTATGCGCGTTACGTGGCAGCTATTGGCCAAAAGCCAGCACCAATGATCGCAGATTTTGGCGCGCTGATCGGTGCCGGGCACATTTCAGTGGCCGTGATTGATGGCGACATTTGCGGGTTTGTTGCCGCTTATCCCAAAAATGGGGTTATGCACCTGGAAAACGTTGCAATTGCTCCCGCACATCAAAACCGCGGTCTTGGCGGCAAACTTGTTGGCTATGTGGAAAATTTTGCCCGCGAATTGGGGCTTCCGGCAGTCGAACTCTATACAAATGAAAAAATGACCGGGAACCTGACATGGTACCCGGCCATTGGATATCGTGAAACTGGCCGATGGAACGAAGACGGTTTTAACCGGGTGTTCTTCCGCAAAGACCTTTGATCGCTTGAATTAAGCCGCGTCGAGTGACGGAATGCGCAAGACCTGACCTGGATAAATTTTATCAGGATGCTTCAGCATTGGCTCGTTGGCTTCAAAGATCACGGTGTATTTCGCGCCCTTGCCTTTGCCGTAATTTGCCTCAGCAATCTTCCAGAGGTTATCGCCTTTGACCACCGTGTAGAAGACTGGTTCGCCAGCATCAGCGGCAGCGACTTTCAAGTCAGATGCCTCAACCTTCGAAATGCCGAGTGAATTGCCAACAGCAACAATTGCTTTTTCAAAAATCGACTGATCAGCAACATCGCCTTTGATGACAGCTTTGTCGCCTTCAATCGAGACTTGTACGCCGTCGGTTCCAAGGTTCTGTTTATCCAGTTCCTTTTGCAGCGCCTCAGCTGTGGGGGTTTCGTCTTCACTGGTAATGCCCAGTGCTTTGCCTGCAGATTTAATAAAACTAAAGAGACCCATGTTCTCCCTCCTAAAGTTGTAAAAGAACCAATTACCATATTGGACTGGTTTCGCGGTAATTCAAGTAAGAGTTCTGTTCAGTCCACGGTTTTTCTGAATTTTATAAACTCGCACCATGTGCTTGTATAGAAAAAATCCGCTGCTATATTTGCGAACAAGCAGAACTAATTTCATATCATTTAACTTTTACGAGGAAGCAATCATGACCTTGCGACTTGGCGATACCGCTCCCGATTTCACCGCTGTTACCACCGAAGGCACGATCAATTTCCACGATTGGATTGGTGATAACTGGTGCATCCTGTTCTCGCATCCGAAAAACTATACGCCGGTATGCACTACCGAACTTGGCTATATGGCTGGCCTGAAAGACGAGTTTGCAAAGCGTAATGTTAAGGTGCTCGGCCTTTCCGTTGATAAGGTTGAAGACCATGAGGGCTGGGCCAAAGACATTGAAGAAACTCAGGGAAATGCCCTGAATTTCCCACTTATCGCCGATCACGACCGAAATGTTTCTAATCTTTATGACATGATCCATCCAGCCGCCAGCGACACGATGACTGTGCGTTCTGTTTTCGTCATCGGTCCAGACAAGAAGCTAAAACTGTCCCTGACCTATCCTGCATCTACGGGCCGCAATTTCGATGAAATCCTGCGCGTGATTGATTCCCTTCAACTAACGGCAGAACATCAGGTGGCAACACCGGTAAACTGGAAATCTGGTGAAGATGTGATCATTGTTCCAGCGGTCTCCAATGAAGATGCCAAGAAAAAATTCCCCGGTGGCTGGAATGAATTGAAGCCATACCTGCGCATAGTGCCGCAGCCTGGCAAATAACCCAGTTTGTCGTTCAACTCGCGCCCTGGGAAACCGGGGCGCGCATTTTCAATTTGAGAGGTCACCCCAGTGAAACTGCACCATAATCCTGCTTCCCCGTTTGTCCGTATGGCGCTTGTCACGGCAATTGAACTTGGGCTGCAAGACCAGATTGAGTTGATTAATACTGGTGTGATCTTGCCTATCGAACGGCACGGTGGCGTTGCCGGTGATAATCCGCTTGGGCGCATCCCGGCACTGGTAACCAAAGATGGCCAGACTATCTACGATTCCCGTGTCATTTGTGAATATTTTAGCGCGATTACAGGCGACACAGGCTTGTTTCCAGCAGAAACCACCCCCCGATTTCGCGCCCTCACATTACTGGCGCTCGCACAGGGGCTTTGCGACACCGCAGTGAATTTGCGCTATGAAACCTTCCTGCGCCCTGAAGAAAAGCAATGGAATAATTGGATTTCCCGCCAAGAAGAACGAATAGTCGATGCACTTGATGATCTTGAGAAAAGCTGGGCAGGCGATTTAGAGAACATCACCATCGGCACGGTTGGCGTGGCATCGTCCCTCGCCTATCTCGATTTCCGCTTTGGCGAATTGGGTTGGCGCGATGCCCGTCCAAATCTTACAGCGTTCTTTGACAGGTTCAGCCAGCGGCCATCAATGACCGCCACTGAAATCCCTAACGCATAGCTCCCAAAGGGTTACGGCCCGCGCCAATCAAGCGGGCAGATTTCGGCACTGCGGCCTTCAAAGTTCCAGTTACGCCCAAACGCGCGTAATCTCGACTTGGTTGCCTTTGCGACAATAATCTGTGGTGAAATCCAGTAACCGGAATTCTCAATTACTGTGTGCCCTTCCCGGTCACCGCCAGGTATCGGGGTAATCTCACCGTCAATTATTTTAGGAATTTTGAAACGTCTGGTCGCGCCATCGGTTTCATAGCTGATTGGTGCCTGGTAGACGCCAAGGAACTTGCCAACAAGAATTGATAGAATATGCGTTGTGCCGCGCACCCCGCCTGAAAAGATCTTGGTCAGTGCTTTCAGCTGATACACATCAGCGCGTTCATCCACATACACACCGGCGGTCCAGTTGCCACGGCTCATGAGGCTGGGGATTTCCAAGATCAACCCAACATTGAGGCCAGCAAGGTCAACATCGCCAAAATTACCTTCGTCAATCCGCACACCGCCCCATGTCTGGCAGTGGCCTTCTGTAGGTGGGTGTTCACCGAGCGAGAGCACACACGGACAAAAAACCGTGCAGTTACAGCTCAGCATCAACTCGCCCTTCAGGGCCCAGGGTTCAATTGCCGCCATACGTCTTCTCCACTAAACAACTAAGGTACTGACAACAATGCCAATACCGGTCAAAATCAGCACAACACCTGTGCCATAAACCAACGGTTTCGGGTTGGGTAGAACTTTCTCTGCCACCATAACAATTGCCAGCACCGCCATCCACAACAAGTTCATCAATCCGGCAACAAACATCACCGCCATGAGCGCCCAGCAGCACCCTAAGCAGATAACGCCCTGGCGCAGGCCCATATTCAAAACGCCAAGCGTATCATCGCGCCAATTCGCCATAAACCACGTAAAGGGCCGACGACACTTCGTCAGACAGTCATGTTTGGTCGCACTGAATTGCCAGGCGCCTGCACCAATGAGCACACCGGCTCCTAACCACGGGCTCGCTACCGTAAAGGCCGGCGAAAGCTCGCCAGCGCTGGCCAGCGCCCATTGGGCACAAGTCGCCACAACTGCAAATGCACCCCAGACGGAAAGATAGCCGCCTGCAAGAACCGCTGAACTTGGAATTTTCATACCCTTGCGCCGGGCAGCACCCGCAATGTCCATGTAAGTGGCAAGCATCGGTGCACCGGCGGGCAACATCATTGCGAACGTCATGGCCATCCACATGGCAAAGGCAAGTGCAAGATCATTTCCGGTCCATCCGGAAGTTGAAACCGCGCATAAAGAGGCCAAAAGCTCACGGGCAAACCCCGCCTCGCCACCCGAGGCTCCAAAAGACATTGCGGCGAGTAATAACCAGGCACATAAAACCAGCACGCCAAACCCGCACCATGCTGCCGTTTGCGGGCTGTCGAGCCGACGACGCAACCAGCTGTCGCCAAATTCACCGTCTTGGGGAATGGTGCTGCCGGAATCGCTCACTTACTGGCCCTTAAACTCGGGGCGGCGTTTCTGCAAGAATGCACCCACCCCTTCCTTGAAATCATCACTGGCGCCTGCTTGTGCTTGAAGCTCTGCCTCAAGCGCAAGTTGAGAACTGAAATCATTGGTGACCGCCGCTGCAATGGCAGTTTTCATACATGCAAATGCCATAGTTGGCTGGGTGGCGAGAAAGCGTGCCATGCGCATGGTATGGTCATGCAGCTTGTTATCTTTAACCACATCCCAGATAAGCCCCCATTTCTTCGCCTTTTTAGCGCTGATCGGTTCAGCCAGCATGGATAATCCCGCAGCGCGCGCCGGACCAACCTTGTGGGTGAGCGACCACGTGCCACCCGCATCTGGAATGAGCCCAATTTTGGCAAAAACCTGAATGAAACTGGCAGAGCGCCCCGCAACAATGATATCGCACGCCAATGCGAGATTAGCTCCAGCGCCTGCCGCCACACCGTTTACTGCGCAGATCACCGGAAAAGGCGAGGTTTTTATCCGCTTCACTAACGGATTAAAATCATGGGTCAGCGAGTGGTGCAGATCAACTTCCTTGGAAAAATCAATATCATCCAAATCCTGGCCAGCGCAAAATCCGCGCCCTGCCCCGGTAATCACCAGTGCGCGCGTACCAGCTGTGTCGATTTTGTCGAAAGCATCGCGCAATTCGCGGTGCATTTGAACGGTAAATGCGTTCAATTTATCCGGGCGGTTCAAGGTTAAGACCGCCACAGCGCCATCCTGGCTATAAGTAATCGTTTCATAGGTCATATTCAGGGCACCGTAGCAGAAGTTTTCACACGTGCAAGCTGCGTCATCACATGTCCTTGTCAAGCGCAGATGAAGCGCCCATAGGTAGGCTATGAGCGCGAAAAAAGCATATGATGTGGCAATTGTTGGTGGTGGTCCAGCAGGGCTT
>CAJQND010000104.1 GCA_905479595.1 uncultured Hyphomicrobiales bacterium | reverse complement strand
AACCATGAATTAGATCAAACCATCGAATATATTGCCGAATTGCCCAATTTGTGGTCAAAGAACGGAAACCTTAGGCGAACCAATGACTGACACGAGCATTACAGACGAAAAAACACTTCTTTTGGTCGATGATGACCGGCCATTTCTCACCCGATTAGGGCGCGCTATGGAAAGCCGTGGCTTCGCTGTAGAAATGGCGGAAACCGTTGCTGCCGGCATTGAGCAAGTGCGCCGCGCGCCTCCGGCGTATGCGGTGGTCGATATGCGCTTGGAAGATGGCAATGGATTGGATGTGATCAAGATCCTCGCCGAAGCCCGCCCTAATGCGCGTGCGATTGTGCTTACCGGGTATGGCAACATTGCCACCGCTGTGACGGCGGTGAAACTTGGTGCTGTAGACTATTTGGCCAAACCAGCCGATGCAGACGATGTCTACAACGCGCTGATGGCAAACCCGGACGACAAAGCACCGCCACCAGAAAATCCTATGTCGGCTGACCGTGTACGCTGGGAACACATCCAGCGGGTTTATGAATTGTGCAATCGTAATGTCTCGGAAACCGCACGCCGGTTGAACATGCACCGACGCACGTTACAGCGCATTCTCGCAAAACGCGCACCGCGTTAGCGCCTAAATATCACGTTTTATCTGATGATTGCCTAGGCTCTGGCTTTAGCATTCGCGGCTGCCGCCCGTTTGACGAGCAAATCCTCCAGCCAGTCTGGATCCATTTCCGGCACAGACGAAAGTAACAAATCTGTATATTCATGATGCGGCGGAGTAAGCATCTCGGTTTTCATACCTTGCTCAACCACAGAACCTTGCAGCATCACCACAATTTCATCGGCAATGGCTTTAACTGTTGCCAAATCATGAGTGATGAAAAGGTACGACAGATTGAATTCGTCTTGCAGGCGCAGCAAAAGTCTCAAAACTTCTTCGGCGACAAGCTGATCAAGCGCTGAGGTGACCTCATCGCAAATTATTAGCTGCGGTTCTGCCGCGAGCGCCCGAGCAATGCAGATGCGTTGTTTTTGACCGCCTGAAAGTTCTCCCGGATAGCGATCTATAAAAGTATCCGGTTCCATATCAATCATCGATAGGAGTTCGCGGACACGTTCTTCGCGTTTTTTACCGGTTAAGCCAAGATAGAATTGAACGGGTCTGCCAATAATGTCTCGCACCCTTTGGCGTGGGTTGATCGCCGTATCGGGCATTTGATAGATCATTTGCAATTTACGCAGATCATCTTTGCCACGGGACTTGAGTGCTGGCGGTAATACCTCGCCCTTAAAAAGAACTTCGCCTGTCATTGGCGGCAGCAACCCGGTAATCACCCGCGCAGTCGTCGATTTACCAGAACCAGATTCACCTACAACCGCGACGGTGCGCTTAGTCGGTACCTTAATCGATACGTCATGCAGGACTTTAACCCCGCCCCCATAACTGGCATCGACATTGCGAATTTCCAACAATGTGTCTTCACCCGGCTCCTCTTCCTTATGCAAGGAACGCACAGCCCATAGGGACTTCGTGTAGGCCTCGGTTGGTTTTGAAAGCATTGTGCGGGTGTCAGCTTCTTCAACCACTTCGCCATAACGCAGCACGATAATTCGGTCGGCCATCTGCGCAACCACGGCCAGATCATGGGTGATATAAATTGCTGCTGTATTGAACTGGCGCACCACATCTTTGATGGCTGCCAAGACTTCGATCTGGGTCGTCACATCAAGGGCCGTCGTTGGTTCGTCAAACACAATCAGATCCGGCTTGCACGCCATTGCCATCGCCGTCATAGCACGTTGTAACTGGCCACCTGAAACCTGGTGGGGGTAGCGGAAGCCAATTGTATCGGCATCTGGAAGCTGAAGACGGCCAAAGAGATCAACCGCATCACTTTGTGCTTCTTCGACACTCAGAACGCCGTGTTGAACCGGTGCTTCCTGATATTGTTCAATGAGCCTGTGTGCCGGATTAAACGAAGCGGCAGCCGATTGCGCCACGTAAGCAATACGAACCCCTCGCATTGCGCGCTTTTGCTTTTCCGATGCCGTGCGCATTTCAATGCCGTCAAAAAGTATTTCGCCACCAGAAAGGCGGCAACCCGGACGGGCATAGCCCATTGCCGCTAGGCCAATTGTGGATTTTCCAGCGCCGGATTCCCCGATCAATCCGAGAATTTCGCCGCGTTTTAGGTCGAAATCGACACCTTTGACGATCGGGTTCCAGACCTCTTCACTCATACCGTCGATGCGAAGCCCCCGCACTTTCAGCAAAATGCTGTCATCATTGGCCGCATCGGCCTTCTTTGGCTTAGTGATCATCATGAAGACCCGAAGTTTTTTGCAGGAACCAGTCGACAACAAAGTTTACGCCAACTGTCAGCAGGGCAATCGCGCCAGCAGGCAGCAGCGGTGTGATATCGCCATAGGTAATCAAGGTAGCGTTATCGCGCACCATTGATCCCCAATCGGCGGTCGGCGGTTGAACACCAACACCCAGGAAGGAGAGGGTTGCGATCAACAGGAATACGAAACAGAAGCGCAAACCAAATTCAACCACGAGCGGTGGTAGAATGTTGGGCAGTACTTCGCGCAACATGATCCAGGACAGGCCCTCACCACGTAGTTTTGCTGCCTCAACAAAGTCCATGACCGCAACGTTCATACCAACTGCACGGGTGAGCCGGAAAACCCGTGTGGAATCGAGCAATGCGATAATGATGATCAGGTTTTGGACAGTCGAACCAAAAATAGCGATGAGAACGAGGGCGAAAATCAATACCGGAATGGCCATAAACACATCAACGATGCGGCTCAACCCCTGATCTGTCCAACCCCGTAATGTCGCCGCAGTAAGGCCAAGCCCACCACCAACAACGAATGCGAGAATAGTCGTTACAAAAGCAATACCTAGGGTGTTCCGGGCACCATAAATCAACCGGGTCAGCATATCACGACCAAGGTTATCTGTTCCGAGAAGGTATGGATCTCCCCACGGTTCAAACGCATCACCAACAATCTGTGATTCCCCATACGGGGTCAGAATTGGCGCAAAAACCGCAACAAAAACATAAGACAAAATAATGACAACGCCCAGTTTTGCCGTCCATTGGGCTTTCTTCAGTTCCTTCCACGCTTCGCGCCACCACACACGCTCTATCACCGGGATGGCGACCGCGTCGGAAGAACGTACAGGTTCGTCTGGGGTCTGGTTACTCATCTTGGATGCAAAAGCCTCGGATTGGTGACAATCGAAATAATATCCGCCGTCAGGTTCATAAGAATGTAGGTCGCTGCAAAAATCATCGAACAGGCCTGCACGACAGGAACATCCCGGACAATCACGCTATCAACCATGAGCTGGCCTAGGCCCGGGAATACGAAAACAACTTCCACAACCACAACCGACACAACAAGATATGCCATGTTGAGAGCAACCACATTGGCAATCGGCGCCCAGGCATTTGGCAGGGCATGTTTGGTAACTATCCGCGAACGTTCCAGACCTTTCAGGTTAGCCATTTCAATGTATGGACTTGCCAAGAGATTCAAAATCGCTGCCCTGGTCATCCGCATCATATGAGCGAAAACCGCCAGGGTCATTGTGAGAGCAGGGAGCGCGCATAAATAGAGTTTTTGGGAGAACGGCATTTCTGCACTGACATTGGAGAGCGTTGGAAACCATCCCAGTTGCTGCCCGAACACAATAATCAGGATATAGGCGATAAAGAATTCCGGGAACGAAATCGATGTCAGGGTGAAGATGTTGATTGCGCGGTCATAGAATGAGTTTCTATAGAGTGCGGCAAGAACACCAGCGATCAATGACAAAGGCACCGAAATTGCTGCCGTCATCAAGGCAAGGAACAGTGTGTTTTGGAGTCTGAATCCAATCAGATCTGAGATCGGCCGTCCATTGGCGAAGGAGTTTCCAAAGTCTCCCGACAACGTAGCGCCTACCCATTGAATATATCTAGTAACCGGAGGCTTATCGAGGCCCAGCTCCTTACGGAACGCCTCTACAGTTGCTGGCTGAGCGTCTTTTCCGAGAATTTCTGTTGCGATATCGCCTGGGAGAAGTTCAACCCCTAGAAAAATAATCAGGGAAACCGCAATTAAAGTTATTAGACCGAGGCCCAGACGCTGAACAATCAGCGTTAACACCTTACCCATGTACCCGCTTCGCCCCCTTGGTACCCACAAAACATTATTGTTTTTCGTTGTTATGATTTTGCAGACGCTTGCGGGATTATGCAAGTCTCTAAAACTCATGCAGCGTGAAATCGTTCCACAAGCGGTCGTTCAAGGTCGACGAGTTCTCTTTAACTATTTATTTTTAAAGATATATTCGACGTTTGAACCGGTGAAGGTTTTTATCCAGTTAGCAAAAAATATGGTTCCCGTATCCCGCCAGGAATAGTCGTTGGAATTGCCGGGGTCGGTATTTTCCATCAAATTTTGCGGCTCTTCGACAGGCTTTCCCGCGTAAAAATCACGCTGAAATTCACGTGTCAATGTTTGGCCGCCATATTCCAGATGGTTGAACATGTACCATGTCCGGTTGAGTTCATCTTCAACCAGGCAAAGGCCAGTTTGCACACCAGCTGCAGCCACATGCAGTCCAGGCACATGCGCGATATCGGACCACCGGGTTTCAGTGTGCCTGGAAACCGGGCAGTTAAACTGGCTCCCGAGCCCTGCCACGCATGATGATCCGTGGCGGAAAACCTGCTGTGAAAAAATGCCCGATGCCTTGACCTCAAGCATATGCTTGGGGATACAGTGAAAGTTGTAAAGTGCGGCCTGCGCTGCCCAGCATATATATAATGCCGGGATAGCACGGGCGCGTATCTCATTGAAAATTTCAGTTAGTTCACGCCAGTACGTCACGTCTTCAAACGGCAATGTTTCAACTGGCGCACCGGTGATGATAACCCCATCTATGTCGCTTTTTCGCACCTCGTTCCAGGTGCAGTAGAAGCGCTCCAAATACGATTGACTTGTCGTTTTTGCACGGTGGGTGGCTGGGCGGACAAGAACCAGGTCAAGACCGCAAGGAGAAGCGGCAAACACATTGGCAAAGTGTCTTTCGGTTCGCGCCTTATCCGGCATCAAATTGATCAGCACAATCTTCGAACGCCGTCCGCCAAGGGTATGCGAAGCCAACCCATGCTGTGTGCCTGTAGTGGCGTCAGCAAAGATTTTCTCAACCTGCAATCCTTGGCGAACGAACATAGTCATTTTCCAACCCTTTCCAGTGTTGTTATGCGGCCTCAACCGCCGGTTTACCCGGTGATGCCACCGCATCAAGCGCTGCGGTAAGATCCGCGATGATGTCGTCTATATGTTCAATACCCACCGACAGGCGGACATATCCCGGGGTAACGCCGGTGGCGAGTTGGTCTTCCGGGCTCAATTGCTGGTGGGTGGAGGTTGCTGGGTGAATCGCCAGCGAACGGGCATCTCCGATATTGGCCACATGATAGATCATCTCAAGATTATCGATGAATTTGAGACCGGCTTGCGCGCCGCCCTTTATTTCAAACCCAACCAAGCCACCCATTCCACCCTTTAGATATTTATCCGCCCGCCGGCGCATTTCGCCATTGGCGAGACCCGGGAAAGAAACGCTTTCAACACCAGGATGAGCATCAAGGAATTCAGCGACGGCTTGCGCGTTTCGGCAATGCTCGCGCATACGAAGCGGTAAGGTTTCTAGCCCCTGGATAAACTGGAACGCATTGAACGGTGACAAGGCGGAACCAAGGTCGCGCAAGACAGTTACCCGCGCCTTCAGAATGTATGCGATCGGGCCGAGCGGTTTAACCGCCTGCGTCCAAACCGCACCGTGATAGCTGGGATCAGGTTCATTCAACATGGGGAAACGCACCGCATGCTTCTCCCAATCAAAACGTCCAGAATCTACAATCATTCCGCCAATTGAGGTGCCATGACCGCCAATGTATTTTGTGGTCGAATAGACGATGATATGGGCACCATGGTCGAACGGACGACAAATCACCGGGCTTGCAGTGTTGTCCATGATCAAAGGCACACCCAGATCATCGGCAATTTCAGCAACTTCTGCGATAGGAAACACATTGAGTTTGGGGTTTGGCAGGGTTTCAGCATAATAGGCACGGGTTTTGTCATCGGTCGCCCGCCGGAAATTTTCGGGGTCTGTCGGGTCCACAAACCGCACCTCGATACCCATTTTCTCAAACGTGTTGGAAAACAGGTTCCACGTTCCGCCGTAAAGATCAGTTGAGCTCACGATATTGTCGCCTGCCTGGGCAATGTTTTGCACCGCCATGGCAGAAGCTGCTTGACCCGAACTCACCGCAAGAGCAGCAGCGCCGCCTTCTAGTGCGGTAATGCGCTGTTCAAGCACATCGTTTGTTGGGTTCATCA
>CAJQND010000103.1 GCA_905479595.1 uncultured Hyphomicrobiales bacterium | reverse complement strand
TTGAGCATTTCACGTTCGTTATCACTGGCCGGGCGGCCTATGGCGCTGAGGTCGGAACCGAAGAAAAATCCTTGCGTGCGCTGCATCTTGTCATGAAACAGGTTCTTGTTGATCCATTCAAAATCGAAAGTCAGGATCAGTGCTTCGCGGACGCGCTTGTCTGCAAACACCGCGCGGCGGGTATTGAATACCAGTGACCATGCCGGTTTGGGTAAACCGACCTTGACGGTTTCCAGGGTTACCGGCTGGTCTTTGATATCTGCATAGCCAACCGCCCAACGCGATGCATCGTATTCGGATCGCAACATTGCCTCGCCTTTTTTGAAGGCTTCGAATGCACCTTGCGTATCGCGGTAATAGTCGTATCGAATGGTGTCGTAATTGAACTGCCCGCGCGCGCTGGGCAGATCTTTCGCCCAGTAGTTGGGGTTGCGGCGATAAATGACGTGATCGCCGGCATCTATCTTGTCGAACACATAGGGACCCGAACCGACAAGCTTTTCCAGGGTGGTTTTTTCGAAGTCGCGTTTCTCAAACACGTGTTTGGGCAGGACCGGCATCAGGCCGAGAATTAGCGCCAGTTCACGATCACCCGGTTCCAGCTTCATCCGGACGGTCAGGTTGTCGGGCGTCTCTATGGCCGTTACCTTTGAATAATAGGTGCGATGATTGGGACGGCCATGGTCGCGCAGCGTCTCCAGTGAATAAACGACATCATCGGTCTGGATCGGTTCGCCATCAGAAAACCTGGCTCGCGGGTTTATCCGGAAGGTTACCTCGCTACGGTCTGCATTGACGTCGATGGTCTCGGCGATATGGCCGTAAAGGGTGAAAGGTTCCGCGCGTGAACGCGCCAGCAAGCTTTCAAACACCAGATTGCGCGGTCCGTCCACTGCCTGGCCTTTGATAATAAACGGATTGGCGCTGTCAAAGCTTCCGGTTCGGGCGGTGCGCAGGGCACCTCCTTTTGGTGCTTCAGGATTGACATAAGGAAAATGGGTGTAGTCAGCCGGCAGCGCCGGCTCACCCTGCATGGCGATGGCGTGTCTCGGTTCAGCATAAAGCGGCGCTGCCAGTGCCAACCAAACCATGCATGCAAAAAGCAGTCTGAGCATTATAGTCATGCGGATAATCTAGATTGGATTCGCATCAAAAAGCGACAAGTAGCTTCGGTGCGTAACGGTAAGATGGCAAACTCAAAGCCTTGAGAACAAGACAGTGCGTGATGCGCCAGGAACGTGCTAATGGGTCGCGCTGTCACGCGGCAGGTAAGTGTGCCGCTCCTGATCATAAGTTTCAAAAAACTCAGGGATCTGGGGATGGCGAACCGGATTGCCTGTGTCGTCGGCCAACAGGTTTTGTTCCGATACATAGGCTATGTATTCGGTTTCTTCATTCTCGGCCAGCAAGTGATAAAACGGCTGATCCTTCGACGGCCGGGTTTCTTCGGGGATGGAATCCCACCATTCCTCAGTGTTTGAAAAAGTGGGGTCTACATCAAAGATGACACCACGAAACGGGAACAGGCGGTGTTTCACTACCTGTCCAATACCGAATCGTGCCTGTCTGTTGATCGCGATCATGGCCTATAAATGCATCCAAATGCGGCTTGTTTCAAGCGCGGTTCCAAAATTTAAGTTGATACTTGCTGAACGGCACGTCGACTATAAACCATAAATTTCAGCCATGTCAGGCTCCTTGGCTGCAACCAGTCGTGCGAGATCAGCGATGACACGGGCCTGTTTCCAGGTGGCGTCATCCTGCATTTTGCCATCAATCATGACGGCGCCTGTACCGTCGGGCATGGCTTCCAGAATTCTCAACGCAAATTTCACCTCATCCGGATCCGGTGAAAATACCCGCTTGGCTATCTCTACCTGTGAAGGATGTAGTGACCATGCGCCAAAGCAGCCCTGGAGAAAAGCGTTGCGGAATTGTGCTTCACATGCATCGGGGTCTGAAAAGTCACCGAACGGTCCGTAAAATGCCTTGATACTGTTGGCTGCACAGGCGTCGACCATCTTGCCGACGGTATAGTGCCACAGGTCCTGCTGGTAGAACGGGCGGGCTGAACTGATCCGGGCACCATTGCCGGCACCATCCGCCAGGACGCCGTAGTGGGGATGTCCGCCGCCGACGCGGGTGGTTTTCATGCCGCGCGACGCTGCCAGATCAGCCGGGCCCAGTGACATGCCGTGCATGCGCGGGCTGGCTGCAGCAATCTCTTCGACGTTCTTTACGCCTTGCGCGGTTTCCAGAATGGCATGGATCATGATCGGATGGCTGATGCCGGCGCGGGCCTCCAATTGCGCAAGCAACTGGTCCAGGTAGTGGATGTCCCAGGCACCCTCGACCTTCGGCAACATCATGACATCCAGCTTGTTTCCTGCCTCAAGCACAATCTGAGTGATGTCATCGAGTGCCCACGGGCTGTTCAGGCAATTGATGCGTGTCCACAAACCGGTGCTGCCATAATCATGCGCCAGCGCCATTTCGATAAAGCCTTCGCGGGCAGCGATCTTGTCATCGGCGGGGATGGCATCTTCCAGATTCCCTAAAATTACATCGACCTGCGCGATCATGCCGGCCACCTTGTTGCGCATCTTTTCGATCTGCGGCGGCAAAAAATGAATCATCCGTTCAATTTTTACAGGGATCTCGCGCATTGGATCAGGGGCGCCAATGGCAAGCGGCTTATAGAATTGCGATGGAAGTTTCATGTTACCTGCTGTCATTCAGGCCATCGACGGGCCTGTCTGAAATTTGTTGCGATGCACAAATTGTTTAGGGCAGGTTCCCCCGCTCCACAATGGCCTATTTTAATTTGCAATCCGTGTTGCACACAGTGGGTTTGGCCGCTAAACGAATACAGTAACTTGGGCTTCCGGATCAGCATTTAAAAATTATGACAGGCACTTCAGCATCCGCACAGCCATTGAGCGGGATCAAGGTTCTCGATTTTTCGACACTGTTGCCTGGCCCTATGGCCACACTGTTCCTTGTCGAGGCCGGCGCGCAGGTCA
>CAJQND010000102.1 GCA_905479595.1 uncultured Hyphomicrobiales bacterium | reverse complement strand
GTCGCTGGGTGGCAGTGGGTGGCAGGGTGTGGTGCCGATGCCGCACCATTTTTTCGTATTTTCAATCCTCAATTGCAAGGTGAAAAATTCGACCCGGAGGGAACCTACGTGCGCCATTGGGTTCCTGAGCTTGCCAACTTACCCAATACGCTGATCCACCGGCCATGGGCAGCACCAGTTGATACCTTACGATCTGCAAAAATCATTTTAGGTGAAACCTATCCGTTACCGCTTGTAGATCATCAATCCGCGAGGCGGAGGGCTTTAGACGCGTTAAAGGCCACCCGCGAGCCGCAGTAGTTTCCTAGCCACCCCAAGGTTGGCGGGTACTGTATTTTGAAGCAAGAAAATCAATGAACCTGCGAACTTTACTGGGCAAAAACCGGTTTGGCGGATAAACACAATACAGCCCGGGAGATGGCGGCTCAAACCCCTCAAGAACCGGCACTAAACTTCCCTGATTAATCTCATTGGCTGCAACAAAACGTGGCAAACGAACTATCCCCAAACCGCGAAGAGCAGCGGCGCGCAAAACTTCCCCATTGTTTGAGCACATCACCTCATTTACCCGAACCACCTCCTCACCACCACTACCGGTCAATTTCCAAGTCACCGGACCTTCCATCGTGCCGTAATGGAGAACCCTATGCTCACTTAGATCAGCGGGCACCCGGGGCCGTGGATGCCGTTCGAGATATTCCGGACTCGCCACCATCGCCAGATGGATTGGAGCAATGCGCCGTGCGATCAGAGTTGAATCGGGCATATGAGCGATACGAATTGTGAGATCGAAGCCTTCCTCCATCGGATCAACAAAACGATCATTCAGAACGAGTTGAACTTTGAGCTGTGGGTGCTGGGCCATAAACTCTGCAACTGCGTCAGCGAGATACATGGTGCCGAAGGTCATTGGTGCGTTAATTCGCAAAGCCCCCGTCGGCCCGGCCCGCAAATCACCTACCACCCGCTCGGCTTCTTCGAGTTCCGCCAGTATAAAACGTGCGCGTTCAAGGTAGGTCGCGCCACTTTCCGTCAATGCGGTTTTACGGGTTGTGCGATTGAGCAATTGCGCCCCGATCTGGTCTTCCAACGCTGCAATCAAACGGCTGATGCCGGATCGTGACGTGCCAAGTTCGCGTGCGGCGGCGGCAAATCCGCCTTTGTCAGAAACCATTACAAACGCCCGCAAGGCGTCAAATTTGTCCATTTCTGCTCTTTTCTCATGTTATTGGTGCAAATTTTGCAACAATATGTTGTATAATTCAATTATTGTTTTTGATCAATCACCACCCCAAATTCATTCCGAACGAACAAAACTGGAATTCACATGAATATTCTTGCTCTCTCAGGCAGCCTCCGCTCTACCTCCACCAACACAGGCCTGTTACGCACAGCAATTGAAGAGGCCCCGAAAAACGTAAATATTGAAATCGCCGACTGGAGTGCGGTACCAATTTACAATGGCGACGTTGAAGCAGAAGACGGCGTCCCGGCGAGCGTCATCGCACTGGCAGATCAGATGCGCGGCGCGGACGGTTTATTGCTCTCGGTTCCCGAATATAATTTCTCAATTCCGGGTGGCTTTAAAAACATGACCGACTGGATAAGCCGCGTGGAAGACCAGCCCTTTGGCGGCAAGCCCACCGCCATCATGGGCGCAGCAGCAAGTCCCATGGGCACAGGACGCATGCAGTATGAACTACGTAAAGTACTCGGCGCGCTGAACGCCGATCTGGTTCTCAAGCCGGAAGTATTTGTCGGGCTTGCACTGTCCAAGTTTGATGAACACGGCAAGTTCACTGATGATGCCGGGCGTAAATTTATTGGCACTCTCGTTGAAGCGCTGGTTACCAAAATAAGAGCTTGAGGCTTGCGTCAACTCCGCCAGCCATTTATTCGAGTGACGAATGCAAGTCTATGTTCTTCATTTTGTTCAAATGCTGTTTGCAGTTATCAGCCGGATTTCACCGGCGCTGGCAGCAAAGGTCGCGTGGTTTTTAATTTCCCACCCTGGGTATTTCAAATTTCGTACCAGCGTCGAGAACGAACTCTTAGAGTTGGCAGGACCACTTGCGGCAAGGGCTGATGCGCTAAACGTTGTCACGTCGCAAGGCAGCATGCGCGTCTATCATTGGATGCCAGGGGAGCCTAGTCCGGATGGGGCACCTGTCGCTGTGTTGGTTCACGGTTGGGGAGCGCAAGGGTTATACATGGCGCAGTTCGTGGAGCCATTGCTGAATGCTGGATATCAAGTTGCCGCCGTCGATCTGCCGGGCCATGGCGGTTCCGACGGTGCAAGCACCGATGCCGCAAATTCTGCAGAGCTCGTAATTGCAACCGCCCGTGCCCTGGGCCGTGTTGATCTTTTGCTTGGTCATTCCTTTGGCGCGATTGCTGTCATGCTCGCGGCGGCTGGCGGCCCGCCGCTGCATGACGCGGTTACACCCAAACAAATGGTGCTGCTTTCCGCGCCCTGTTCGCTGGAAACCATAATCCGGCGCATCTCCCGGCTGCTTAATCTTTCTGAAGAAGCAGAAACACAATTGATCAATCAGGCGGAAGACAACCTCACAAGTTCCATATCTGCTCTGAACGCCCAGAACTTGCTCAACCGGATTTCATGTCCGGCGTTTTTGATTCACGATGAAAACGATGCGGAAATTCCAATTTCCACTGGCGCGATTGCGAGTGTTATCGGGGAAAACATTCAAACCCTGACCACCCGAGACCTGGGTCACCGCCGGGTTTTGTTGGCACCTGAGGTAATCAATGCTGTGGCGGTGTTTGCAAGGAAAGGTTAATTAAAACCCTTCGCGTTTCAGCAATTCTTCGCGCACCAGCTTCTTTGGCACCTTGCCATAGCCCGACTTTGGAATTTCATCCCAAAACACAATGCGGCGCGGCCATTTATATTTTGCCAACTGCCCATCGAGAAAGCCAAGAGCATGTTCGCCGGAGAGCTCGCTTTCAGGCGAACGCACCAGAACCGCCACGCCAATTTCCCCCCATCTTTGATCTTCCACACCAAGCACGCACGCTTCAGCAATGTCAGGATGGGTCAGGAACACCTCTTCGATCTCTTTGGGATAGATATTTGAACCCCCGGAGATGAACATGTCAGAGGCACGCCCTGTGATGTAAAGCATACCTTGCGCATCCATCGTGCCCAGATCGCCGGTATGAAACCAGCCGCCCTTAAAAGCCGCTTCATTGGCCGCGTCATTTTCAAAGTACCCGGAGAACACGCCAGGGCCGCGAACACAGATTTCGCCTTTTTCACCCTCGGAAACAACAGCACAATCTTCATCAAGGATCGCCACTTCCATGCCGGTGCGCGCAAACCCGCAACTGCCAACAGGGTGAACTGCATCGTCGGTAGAATGCATTTGTGCGGGCAACACAGTGATATTGCCTGTCACCTCACCGAGACCGAAATATTGCACCAGACAGGGCCCAAGAGTATTAAGCGCATGAATTTGGTCGGTCCGGTACATGGGTGCGCCAGCGTAAACAATCTGCTTCAACGAAGAATGGTCATAGGTTTGCGCCGCCGGATTCTCGCACATCGCCTTAACGATTGTCGGCACTGCAAACATGTTTGTAATACGATGCCATTCAATCAGCTTGAAAATTTCATCAACATCCATGCCACGGGCTTCCGGGATTACCGTTTTCGCACCGCGCACAACTTGCGGGATTGCGTGTAACCCAGCGCCATGACTGAGCGGCGCAAGCGCCAGAGACGCATCATCTTCATTAAGCCCCGGCATCAGGTCAGAAATTTGATTTGTGATGCAATAAGCCATTTGTCCATGGGTCAAGAGTGCGCCCTTTGGACGTCCGGTCGTGCCCGATGTAAAGAAAAACCAAAGCGGGTCATCGTAAGCTACATCTTCTTCCATCCGGCCATTCAAGGCGGGTTCCAACGGCAAGGAAGTGTCTGCAAGGCGTTCATATTCCGCATCAGAAAAAACATGGGCGAGTGCAGGGTTCACCGCCTTTGCAGCTTCCGGGTAGTCAGCAAACTCCGCACCATAAATCATCACTTTGGCGCGGCTTGCCTTGCCCAGATAGGCTGCTTCCGGCGGGCTTAACCGAAAATTCGTTGGAACCCAGGCTGCACCAAGTTTGAACGCCACCCACATGGATTCGAACACCACATTGGAATTGCGGGAATGCACCAAAATGCGGTCGCCTTTGCCTATACCAAGACGGCGTAGGCTAGAGACGGCTGCATCCACGCGGGCATTAATTTCATGCCAGGTCCAGCTGCGTTCCCCCCACGCAAGACCAGTGTGGTCCGGCAGGCGGCGGGCGACATCACGCAGCGCGACCCCAAGATTTGCAATTGGAGGCAGCACTTTTAGCGCAACCGTTCCAGAACGCTCACATAATTCGCCACTGCGGCACCACCCATATTGAAGATACCCGCAAGCTTTGCGTCTTTCACCTGCATGTCACCTGCTGCGTCCATTAACTGCATGGATGCCAGCGCATGCATGGAAACCCCAGTGGCACCAATAGGATGGCCCTTTGCCTTCAACCCGCCAGATGGGTTTACGGGCAATTTGCCACCAATTTCGGTCCACCCTTCGTCGATCGCCCGGTGGCCTTCGCCCGGAGCGGTTAAACCCATTGCTTCGTACTCAACCAGTTCAGCGATGGTGAAGCAGTCATGGGTTTCAACAAAACTCAAATCATCTAGGCTGAGGTTTGATTGCTCTAATGCTTGCCGCCAGGCTTCGCCGCAACCCTCAAACTTGATGATATCACGCCGGGAAATTGGCAGAAAATCACTCACCTGCACAGCAGCGCGGAAGGCGATTGCCTTTTTCATCGCAAGTGCGGTTTCTACGTCTGCCAACACCAGCGCAGCCGCACCATCTGAGACTAGCGAACAATCAGTGCGCCGCAACGGAGCTGCCACATACGGATTTTTATCAGACACGTTGTTGCAGAATTCAAACCCAAGATCTTTGCGCATTTGCGCATATGGATTGGCCACGCCGTTCTTATGGTTCTTGGCAGCAATGCGTGCCAGCGCATCTGATTTGTCGCCATATTTCTGGAAATAACTTTGGGCTATCTGGCCGAAAATTCCAGCAAACCCGCCATCCACATCGGCTTCTTCCTTGCGGTAGCTGGCGCTCAACAAAGCATCGGCAATTTCTGGCCCTGGCGTGCTGGTCATTTTCTCTGCACCGACCACCAGCGCAAACCGGCTCTTGCCAGCAGCAATCCGGTCGAGCCCGGCATGCACTGCGGCTGAACCGGTAGCGCAAGCATTTTCAACCCGCGTTGCCGGTTTAAAACGCAAGCCTTCTTCAGCCTGCATTACCAGTGAGGACACAAAGTCCTGATCCTGAAAACCACGATTGAACACGCCAACATGGACAGAATCTATATCACCAGTTTCCAGGCCAGCATCAGCAATGGCATCGCCAGCAACGGCGGAAAAAAGCGCCTCTATATCTGGCTCATCAAGCTTGCCAAAAGGAATATGCGCCCAGCCAACGATACATGCGGTCATGTCTAGAATTCTCCGTTCACAAAAAACACACTTTACAGCTTCACATTTCGAAGACGCAAGGCATTGGTGATTACGGAAACCGAAGAAAGTGACATTGCCGCAGCAGCAAAAACCGGCGAAAGAAGCAAACCAAATGCCGGGTATAAAACGCCAGCTGCGAGGGGCACACCAATCGCGTTGTAAAAGAAGGCGAAAAACAGGTTTTGCTTGATATTGGCCATCGCAGCGCGGGAAAGCTTTCGCGCCCGGACAATGCCATTGAGATCACCTTTGACGAGAGTGATCCCGGCACTTTCGATGGCCACATCTGCGCCAGTACCCATGGCAATGCCCACATCCGCCTGCGCAAGGGCGGGTGCATCGTTTATGCCATCGCCTGCCATCGCTACTTTCGCGCCACGCGCTTGTAGTGATGAGATCAATTTCGCTTTGTCTTGTGGCAAAATCCCGGCGTGGACTTCATCAATGGCGAGCTCTGCGGCGACCGCCTTGGCCGTGCGTTGATCATCGCCAGTTGCCATGATCACGCTCAAGCCCTGGTTGCGCAGTTTGTCGAGAGCCTGACGCGCGGTGCCTTTCACCGGGTCTTTCACGACGATCAACCCCGCAAGCTTGTCAGCAATCGCCAGCATCATCACCGTATTGCCACCTTCACGCAGCTGGGAGAGCTGGTCAGTAATATTGGAAATGTCAATGTTCGTTGCATCCATAAGAGCCTCGTTGCCAAACGCTGCATCTTTTCCCAAAACGGAACCCGTAATTCCTTTTCCCGGATGCGTAATAAAAC
This sequence comes from uncultured Hyphomicrobiales bacterium, assembly GCA_905479595.1. Classification (GTDB taxonomy): domain Bacteria; phylum Pseudomonadota; class Alphaproteobacteria; order Rhizobiales; family CAJQND01; genus CAJQND01. Next base: position 1,143 of record CAJQND010000102.1, on the reverse strand, counting down.
CTTCCACAACATTTGTTTCAATATTCCGCTTATCCGCATAGGCAAGAATGGCCCGTGCCAGCGGATGCTCTGAGCCCCGTTCCAGGCTTGCCGCTACGCCCAACACTTCGTTTTCAGAATGCTTGCCCAGGCATACAATTTCGCCAACCACTGGCTTGCCTTGTGTCAAAGTGCCTGTTTTATCGACAATCAGCGTATCAACTTGAGCAAATGCCTCCAACGCACTTGCCTCACGATAAAGAACACCTGCCTGCGCCCCGCACCCGGTCGCCGTCATGATCGACATAGGTGTCGCCAGGCCCAACGCACACGGGCAAGCAATGATAAGAACGGAGACCGCCGCTACCAGCGCATAGGCCAGAGCTGGGTCCGGCCCCCACGCCCACCAAGCGATAAATGCGAGCAGCGACGCTGCGAGAACTGCCGGTACGAAATACCCCGCCACTGCATCAGCCAACTGTTGGGCAGGTGCGCGTGAACGTTGCGCGCTCGCCACCATATCAACGATGCGCGCCAACATTGTTTCCGCCCCAACGCGCTCAGCGCGCATAAGAAAAGAACCGGTGGTATTGAGTGTTCCGCCGGTCACTTCGTCATCCGGGCTCTTTTCAACGGGAATGGGCTCACCGGTGAGCATCGATTCATCAACACTGGAATGACCGAGGCTTATCACCCCATCAACAGGCACTTTCCCACCAGCTTTAACGCGCAGAATGTCACCAGCAGCGATCTCGTCCAGAGGCACCGTTTCCTCCGCCCCGTCACGCACCCTTGTGGCGGTTTCAGGTGCAAGGTCAAGCAATGCCCTGATCGCACTTCCAGTGCGTTCACGTGCTTTCAATTCCAAAATCTGACCCAGCAGGACCAGGAGGATAATCACTGCAGCGGATTCAAAATAGACAGGCACCGTGCCATCCGCCATGCGAAAACCTTGCGGGAACAGCGCGGGCGCAAAAACCGCTGCCGTGCTGTAGGCAAATGCAGCACCTGTGCCAATTGCAATTAAGGTGAACATATTAAGCGCATTATTCTTGATCGACGCCCAGCCACGTTTGAAAAATGGCCAGCCGCAGCCCAGCACTACCGGCGTACTTAGCGCCAATTGCACCCAACCGTTCATCTGACCAGATAGCCAACGCTCAA
>CAJQND010000101.1 GCA_905479595.1 uncultured Hyphomicrobiales bacterium | reverse complement strand
GATATCGTCTGCCGGGAAATGGCCCGTCAAGGTCATCAACCTGCCAACTGTGAGTGGCAATGTTGCATCAATGGACAAACGCTGCGGTACATATCCAATGGTGATATCTGGTGCCAGTTCGATGGTTCCTTCATCTGGTTTTTCAATCGCCAGAAGGGCTTTGACGGTCGTGCTTTTGCCGCTGCCATTTGGTCCCACAAGAGTGACAATCTCACCGCGGTTTACCGTTAGATCAATCCCGCGCACCAGCCACCGCCCGGAGCGATGGACACCAAGCCCCTGAACGCGGGCCAGTTGCTTTGGCAAAGAGTTAGGGTCAGGACCCATTAATAGTCTCCATTCTGTCTCTCCAGGAGGGCCCGCCTGCTGGCAAACAATGCTCGTTAAGGCTAGACACTGTGGAAACCTGCTTGCTGGTGTTTGAATGAAACGTTATACAATTACATTTCTCGCTGCGCTATCGGAAAGGTCATCGCCTGTTCATGTTTTTGCGTTTGTTTTTTGCCGCCATCGCTGTTTTGAGTCTGATGTCTTTCCCCGCTTTTGCCAGCGTTAAAGTCGTGGCATCCATCCGCCCTCTGCATTCGCTTGTTGCAGGCGTCATGGAAGGGGTGGGGGCACCGGATCTCATCATGAGTGGAGGCGGGTCGCCTCATCATTATGTAATGAAGCCATCATCTGCGCGGATGTTGCAGAGCGCTGATCTTGTGTTTTGGATCGGCCCGGCGTTGGAAGGATTTTTGAAGGGGCCGTTGGAAAAGCTTGCTGGCAAGGCGGAAAAGATAAGCCTGGCTGATGCTCCTGAATTGAAACTTTATCCCATACGCTCTGGTCATCAGGGTGACCACGGAGACCACCATGATCTCGATATGCATATCTGGCTCGATCCAGACAATGCCGTTGTGATGGTCAACAAGATTGCCGAGGTCTTGGCAAAGGCCGATCCGGAGAACGCGAACCTTTATCAGCAAAATGGAAAGACGATGGTTGAGCGGTTGCTGGCAATGAGCGAAGAACTTTCCACAGCCCTCAACCCCGTGCGCAAAATACAATTTATGGTCTATCATGACTCATTTCAGTACCTCGAAAAACGCTATCAACTTAACGTTCTTGATACGGGGATAAGTGGAACTGAAAACGCGCCCTCAGCTGGAAAAATTGCCAGAATTCGCGACGAAATGAAAAAAAATGGCACGAAATGCCTGTTTTCGGAACCGCAATTCAACCCAAAAATCGTTGAAGTCCTTGCCCGCGCTACCGGTGCGTCTCACGGGGTGCTCGATCCGCTGGGAGGGGCGCTCGAACCTGGACCGGAGCTGTATTTTTCCCTGATGCGGGGTAACGTGAACAAACTAACTTCTTGCCCGAAATAGTTTTTACTGATTTTTGAGGCGCAATTTGTTTATACTTGTCAGGTATTTGAGTTAGAGCATTGTCGATGCTCTGTAAGGCGTATGATTTGAGGCAACATCTGAAATCACTGGCGATCCTTTTTTCTTGCATTTTGCTTGCTGGATGCGCGGCGTCCTCAAATTGGATTACGGTGCCAGAACCGCTGGTGGAAGAGGCGCGCCTCGCCGGATTTGACGAGCAGATCAGGTTTTGGGGAGATGCCCGCCCGCCGCATCTCGACAAGATGGTTTCTGAGCAAACCCGCCAGCTTGCCGCCCACTGGCGTTCTGGCAAGATGGAAATCAACATGCTTTCGATCTCAGGTGGCGGAGAAGATGGCGCGTTTGGAGCCGGACTTCTAAACGGATGGACCCAAAGGGGAAATCGACCTGATTTCAGCTATGTTACCGGTGTAAGCACGGGTGGGTTGATCGCACCATTTGCCTTTCTTGGGCCAAAATACGACGGGCAGTTAAAAGAAGTTTTCACAACGACCTCAACGGATGATGTGCTGCGGCAAAACTTCATTTCAGGTCTGCTGAGCGGCACGGCAATCTCAGACAGCGCGCCACTTTTTGCGTTGATCAGTCGTTATATCACGCCTGAATTGATCGAGCGGATTGCCGAGCAACACCGTAAAGGCAGGCGGTTGTTTATTGGCACGACAAACCTTGAAGCCGAGCGCCCGGTGGTCTGGAATATGGGGCGCATTGCCAATAGCTCAAACCCGGAAAAGGTCGAGTTGTTCCATAGAATTTTACTGGCATCGGCTTCAATTCCCGGGGTGTTTCCCCCAGTGCCAATCAAGGTCGTTGTGGACGGAAAAGCCTATGAAGAAATTCATGTGGACGGCGGCACGATCAGCCAGGTTTTTCTCTATCCTTCCCAGGTTGATGTAAAACAGTTGGAAAAACGCCATCGGCTAAATGAACGCCGCGCCATGTACATTATTATCAATGGCAAAACCGGGCCAGCTTTTGAAAAAGTGCAAGCCAAGACAATTGATATTGCTAACCGCGCTCTGGCGACATTGATCAAGGCGCAAGGTAATGGTGATGTATCCCGGCTATACGGTTTGGCACGGCGGGATAGAATCGCATTTAATCTGGCTTTCATTCCAGACAGCTTTAACGTTCCCAGCAAAGAAGAGTTTGACGAGGCGTATATGAACGCTCTGTTTAACGAAGGGTTTAGTCTCGGAAAGAATGGATATAAGTGGCACAAGAAGCCACTGGACTCTTAGGGAATAAAATGGCGTCTCCAACACGGCGATTTCAGCTTGGCTCGATTTTGGTTTTGAGCATTGCAGCGCTTGTTTTGATTTCCGCAGGTGCGGTTCTTGCGGTGCAATGGCTATCAAGTCGCCATGTTGTGAGCGAGCTTTCTGGCCGTCTGGTTGAAGTCGGTGTTTCACGATTAGAATTCGATATCAGAAATCACCTTGATCCGGCGGCAAATCTTGTGCGCTTCGTCGCAGCGGAAATCGACAATGGCCGCATCAGTTTGCAAGATCCTGAGAAGATCCAGACCTTGATAACCGGTTCACTTGCCGCGGCTCCGCAAGTGGGGAGTGTTCTTGTAATGGATGACACGCTGTTTCTGTCGCGCATCACCCGGAATTTCCGCAACCAAACCTACATCCATGACCGGCTCGACTGGCAAGATTTCGATGGCGCGCAGAAAATCTATGACGAGACCAAATTGCGCGGAAAGCTCTATTGGGGCGGACTGCGGCATTCGGAAAGAACCGGACGCAGCTTTCTGAGTGTACGTGTGCCAATTGGTGGCAAGGCGGCGATGACTGGTGTCGTCGTCGCCAGTGTGTCGATGGGCGAGTTGAGCGCGTTGACCAAGAGACTTGCAGATGATGATGTCCCAACGCCCTTTATTCTATTCGGCCAGGACCATGTGCTGGCTCATCCAGAACTTGAAGGTGCAACAAACCAGCTCAGCGCTGAAAAACCACTTATGCGGACAAGTGAGTTGAAGGATAAAGTGATATCTTCACTAAAGCAGGCAAAGGCATTGAATTGGCAGACTTTTTCTGGTGATGAACACACGCAACTTCGGCAGGTTGATGTGGGTGGCACAAGCTATGTGGTGATGACCCGTCCGCTTGCTGGCTATGGCGATGACGCTTTGATCGCAGGGATGTACTTTGAGCTGGACCTGGTTAAGGCAACGTTGCGTCCTTTCTATATCGCCGGGCTGATTGGCTTGCTAATTCTCGCGCTTGCGGTGTTGGCGGCGGTGTGGATCAGCAGGTGGCTGGCGCGGCCCATTGCGGATGTATCAAAAACGGCTCAAGCCATCGGCAATCTTGATTTTGATCACATGGAGCCTATGGCCCGCAGTTCAATCGCCGAGATTGATGATCTAGCCGGGTCATTCAACAAGATGCTTGTGGGCCTGCAAACCTTTGGCCGTTATGTGCCGAAAAGCCTCGTGCGCAAACTTGTCTCCGGCGGGCACAAGGGGGCAGGATCGCAGGAACGCGAACTCACCGTGATGTTCACCGATATGCGCAGTTTTACGTCCATGTGTGAAGGCAAAACCGCCAATGAAGTGGCCGCATTCATTAACGAACACCTGACGATGTTGAGCGAGTGTATTGAAGAAGAAGGCGGTACGATCGACAAATATATCGGTGATGCGGTGATGGCATTTTGGGGTGCACCGGATGAAACCGGCAACAGCGCTGAACGGGCATGCCGGGCGGCGCTGCAGATGGCGGAAAAGATAGCGCACTCGAATGCGCAAAGAGTTGCTGATGGTGAGCCGCCGGTTGGGCTGCGGGTTGGTATTCATTCGGGGATGCTTGTGGTTGGTGATATCGGCTCGCCAAGCCGTATCAACTACACAGTCGTTGGAGATGTGGTGAATATCACTCAGCGCCTTGAAGCATTGGGCAAAGAGGTTGACGGGGAAGCGGAAACCATAATTTTGCTCAGCAATGATGCGAAAGGCCATTTGCCGCCGGGATATTCCCTGCAAGGCGAGGGGGCGTTTCAACTGAAAGGCAGGAAACGGGAAGTCGATGTTTACCGTTTGCTCGGCGTTGCTTGAGGGGCTCGGCTCAAGAGGTTGTTTTCAACGGCCAGGACCGAGAGGAAATCGAGAAATTTGCGCTGATCTTCCTGGCTCAATGGCTCAAGTATTTTTTCCTGAGCAGAATGCACAGCCGGCAAGCTGGCATCAAACAGGGCGCGACCTTCCTGTGTGATAGAAACGATTTTGGCGCGACGATCGTTTTCTGAACGCTGCGACAAAAGCAATCCCCGCTCTGCCAGATTTTTTACCACAACCGCAACGGTGGTTCTATCAAGTGCTGCCGCGCCGGCGAGTGTGGCGTGGTCCATTGAACCTCGATCAGCAAGTGTTGAAAGTACAACAAACTGCAAGGGTGTCAGGTCGTATGCCTGGCATTCGCGCATGAAAATTGCGACGCCAATCTGGTGGCAGCGACGCAATAAATGGCCGGGCATATTCAAATGGGCGTCATAACTCGGTGTGCTGGTATCAGGCATTGCCGCGGTCTTCGCGCCAAAGGCCAAGTTTTTCCTGAGCAACCCGGTCTGAAAAACTGAACAGAACCGCGTCTTCGGCTGGTGTGTGGGTGACCCATTTCCAACTCGGCACCACGAAAACATCCTTTGGGCCCCAGGTGAACGTTTGCCCGTCCACGGTGCTTTGCCCGCTGCCTTCAACGACGGCATAGACACATGCATCTGTCGAGCGATAGGCAGCCGCTGCGAAACCTTTTGGCAAAAGCTGCATGAACGTTGCGATTGTCGGCATGGCGTAACCGCCATCATTTGGGTTGATATAGCGCATTTTCAGGCCATGGCACGGGTCCCATTCGTCTTGAGCACGCATGGTTTCCAGGGCTTCGCGGGTGCGGGTGTAAGGATAGTTGAAAATCGGTGACGCTGCACCGGATGGGCGGTGGTCGATCGGGGCCATGTTGGCTCCATAGCGCGCAGGAGAATCGCCATGTTTACGGGTCACATCCTGTTCGTCGTTTGGGTGCATTTCCGCGAATGAAGCGTCATAGAAACTCACCATGGGAATATCGAGCCCGTCTAGCCAGATCATTGGCTCATCAGATGTGTTGCCGTGATCATGCCAGGCCCAGGGCGGGGTAATGACAAAATCTCCCACCTCCATCAAGGTGCGTTCACCGTCAACTGCGGTGTGTGCGCCCGATCCATCCAGCACAAACCGCAACGCAGACTGGCTATGACGATGGGCGGGGGCGACTTCTCCTGGCAACACCAATTGCAGCCCCGCATATAGCGACGTGGTGATTTTGCTTTCACCCGGCATACCGGGATTTTCAAAAATCAGCACCCGGCGTTCTGCCTCCTTGGCGGAGATCAAACCTCCGGCTTCAAGCAGAAATGCTTTGGCCTCTTCATAATTCCAATAATGGGGAACGCAAGGGCTTTTTGGCTCCGGGGTCACCAAATCACCAAGCACAGACCACAGGGGGGCGAGGTTGCGCTCTGCAATTTTCTTGTAAAACGCTGTGCGTTCCGGGGTTTCTGCTGCGGGTGGATGTTCATCCATTTTGGTTCTCCTGAATTGGGTCGCGTTAAGAAGCGGCATCCAGACCTGTACCGCCGTAAAGCCATTCGAGCCGTGTGTAATATTCCTCGGTGGACATTGCGCCCATTACCGCATTGCGCATGTCTGCGCGTGCGCCTTCGGGGTGGAAAACATGTTCACCCAGTAGCCGCGAACTAATCTGCACCCGCGTTGTGCGTGCCGCGCGCATTTGATTGTATTTGAGCAAGGCACTTTCAGTTTTCTCACCATATGCGCCAAAGCAATGGCCAAGACACACGGCGTCTTCCATGGCCATGCATGCGCCTTGCGCATAATATTGTAAGGTCGGGTGCGCTGCATCGCCCAGCAATGTTACCCGGCTTTGCGTCCAGTTACGCACTGGCTCGCGGTCGCATAAAACCCATGCTTTCCAATTTTCGCCACTGGCGATAATTTTACGGGCGCGTTCGCACACATGAGAAAAAGCCTCGTGCACTTCGTCAGTTGTCACCGGCTTGCCTGTTACCGCCTCTGGTGCATTGTTGTCGCGCGTGGCGACAAGGTTGAACACCTTCCAGCCCTTCAACGGATAATGAACGATGTGAATTTTCGGACCAGCCCACAACGTTGCTGCATTCCAGCGCAGTTCTTCAGGCATTTTGTCGGTTTCGATGACCGAGCGGTAAGTGGTGTGGCCGGAGACACGCGGTTCCCCATCGGCGACAATTTCGCTGCGGATATTGGAGCGCAGTCCGTCCGCGCCAATCAACGCAGCACCTGTATTGCGCTCGCCATCTGCTAGAATGGCCGTAACGCTGGTGCCATCTTGGGCAAACCCGGTCACGTGCGCATTCACTTTGATTTCGACCAGGTCGCTCGCCATGCAGGCGTCAAGCAAAACGCCGTGAAGGTCTGCACGATGAACCACCGCATAAGGGTTTCCAAAGCGCTGCCGGAACGGTTCATCGAGGGCGAGTGCTGTCACCTGCTCGTCGAGCATTGCATCCATTAAAACGAGTTTGTCGATGTATACCGCTTTGGCGCGTGCTTCATCGCCAATGCCAAAATAGTCGAAAGCATGAAATGCATTTGGACCGATTTGAATACCGGCACCGATTTCTCCAAGGGCCGACATCTGCTCCAGAACGAGCGAGCGATACCCCTTCTGCGCCAAACCTAATGCGGCGGCGAGGCCGCCAATTCCACCGCCAGCGATGAGAATTTTATTTTCTGACATAGGTTGCATTTTCTATTGGCCTTCAATTTACTCAGTATTGTGCGTAAATTGGACGCAGATGCAAGCATGCACGTATTTTTTCTTCAGTGAACATGTTTAAATAATTGTCAGGAACTATAGTTTTATCGATTTTTTTGTAAAATTTTGCTATCGTAACACTGGTTTAGGAAACAGGTAGTTTTTCACAATGTCTCTTATTTCTGCGGTCGAGTCTGATGAGAACACCGGTTCTCTGACAAGCCGTGCTTACAACAATCTGCGCGAGGATATTATTGAGGGGAAACTTGAGCCTGGTACAAAGCTCAAGGTCGAAGAATTGCGCAAACGTTACGGCATCGGGGCTAGCCCTGTGCGTGAAGCCCTGAGCTTGCTGACATCTGATGGACTGGTGGATCGGATAGATCAACGTGGGTTCCGGGTTGCAATTGTCAGCAAAGAAGACTTTGCCGATATCCTCAAAGCCAGGTGCTGGCTTGAAGAACGCGCATTGCGTGAATCGATCAAAAATGGAGATACGGAATGGGAAGAATCCGTGGTGCTGGCATTTTACCGGTTATCACGCGAACCGCGCTCTATCGGTTCAGAAGGCGCATTTCTGACAAACCCTGACTGGGAAAACTTGCACAAAACCTTCCATCAAAAACTGATTGCCGCATGCGGATCGCCGATCTTGCTGGAGTTCTGTGACCGGCTTTACGATCAGAATGTCCGCTACCGTAATCTTGCAGGATCAGCGTCCTATCCACGGCGCGACTCGCAGCTTGAACATGAACACATTATGCAGGCAACCCTGGACAGAGCCGAGGATTTGGCCGCCACGAGGCTGGTCGACCACTACCGGCAAACCGGCAAGTTCCTCGAAAAGTAATCTATCGCGGGCTATTTCTTCTTCTTTGCCACAAACGGTTCTGCTTTGACCGTCGCCTTGGTGATGGTGATCGACATCAAATCCTGGCCCATGACCAACGGCCCTTTATAGGTCGTGCGGGTGCGCTCAAGAATTGTCTTGGCACTTACAGGTTTTATCTTGCCGTTCGTCAAAGCAACCACATGTGTGTAAACGGCGAGGCGCGGCTTGGTGGCAGCGAACACCCGGCCTGCATCTTCAGGCTCAATATGATGGGCCAGTATGAGCTTCCATATTGGCGCTGCTTCCAGCAATTCTTTCTTCGCTGCACCGATGGAGTGGACAAGCAGATCCACATCTTTCGCGTGGGCAATGAGGTTTTCGGAATATTTCGTATCACCTGAAATTACCACCGAGCGGCCGTCGTAATCGAAACGATATCCAAGCGTTGGTTTGATGAGTTCGCCGTGGTCGGTGTCAAATGCGGTGATCTTTACACCGTCCTCGTCGTAAATGACGCCGGCGGCGATTTCTTTCACAGCAACCCCAGCGGCTTCGCGTGACATCTTCTGGTCTTCGACCCGTGTATTCACGTCCCACGCATATGCTTTTTGCATGAACCCCATCATGTCCGCGGTTCCCTTCGGCCCCATAATCGGGAAGGGGGTGTCGCGGCGGCCATAAGGCCCGCGCAACCAACCGGTAAGCCACAAATCCGGAATGCCCACGACATGATCAGAATGCAGATGGGTCAGAATTAGGGATGTGAGTTTGCCAAACGGGATCTTTTTGCGCCACATCATCTGGGTCGCGCCGCGCCCGGCATCAATGAGGAATGTTTTACCTGCAACCCGCACCAATGTGGCCGGGCCAAACCGGTGCATGAGCGGAGGCGGTGTGCCTGTTCCGACCAGAATGACTTCAAAATCCGGTTTGTCTTCAGCCTTTGCCGCGAGTGGATTTACGCTAACCAGTAAGGTTAGCACCAGCGCCCAGAATAGAGACTTCATCGCATTGTCCTTTCCGTGTTTACCCAGCAACTGCCGGAACCAGAGTGAAATCAAAATCAACGGTGTAAAATGGCGCTTCAATAGAAGCGGCGACCTCGAGACCTGGCGGAAGGTCGGCCAGATCATCACGGCGTTTGTAAGTTAGAATCAGAGATTCACGCACCCCGAACACCGCGTCTTCATCAAGATAAGGATCGTCTTCGGGGAACAGTTCGGTCACCAGTGTCTGGCACCCATCGGCCATAACAATGAAATGCAAATGTGATGGGCGCCAGGGGTGACGGTTGGTTACGGCGAGAAGTTCTCCCGCAGGCCCATCATCAGGCACTGTGTAGGGCGCTGGTTTTACGGTGGTAAATGCATATCGGCCATCGGCACCGGTTACCTGGCGGGCGCGCAGGTTGAAACGATCTTGCCCAGGGTCCTGGTTTGAATAAAGGCCGTTGTCTGACGTTTGCCAAATTTCCAGAACCGCCCCTTCAATCGACTTTCCGTTGCCATCGCGCACAATGCCGGAGACAACCGATGTTGGGCCCTCATTATCTTTCTTCATGTCACCGCCGATGGGAAGGTCTGGTGCACCGAGAATGTGGAACGGGCCAAGGACGCTGGATTCTGTGCCACCTGGGGGTGAATTGATCATATCGACAAGCGAAGACACGCCCAACAAATCTGAGAACAGCACGAATTCATTGCGTTCTTCGTCGCTGATTTCACCAGCTTTTGTGAGCATCTCAATAGCTTTGCGCCATTCTGCATGGGTGAGATTTACCTCGCGGGCATAGTCATGCAGATAATCCACCAGCCGGGTGAGCAGCAGGGCGGTTCGCTCATCTTCACATTTGAACGTGGCCTTGACCGCATCAGAAATTGAGTGTGTGCCGACATTACGCATTTGCTTATCTCCTAAAAACCGCCAAGAATTCCAATGCTGAGGACGGGGTACTGTATGATCAGCAGCAGAACGGCCAGCATTACGACCGCGAATGGAAATGCCCCGAGGAACACATCCTTGAGTTTGATGTCCGGGTTATCGATGGTGGCTTTGATCACAAAACACGATATGCCAAGGGGCGGTGTAAGCAGGCCGATTTCAGCGCCGATTACAGTGACAATTCCAAACCAGACAAGGCTTGCCCCCATCGGTTCGACCACCGGCAGGAATAACGGCACCACAATCAGAATGATTGAAGCGGTGTCGAGCAAGGTGCCAAGAAACAGCATCAAAATCACATACATGATCATGATGCCCCAAAAGCTGAATTCCATACCGTTCAGCCAATCGCCAAACAAAGTCGGGAGCCCGGCAATGCCGAGCATGCGTGAATACATCGATGCGGCAATGATAAGGAACAGAATGTTCGCGGTGATGTGCCCCGCTTCAATCAGCGTTTCCCAAAACAGCTTTGGTGTCATCCGCCGCTTTACCAAGGCAATAAGAAGGGCGACCGCTGAACCGCCGGCACCTGCCTCCACGGGCGTTAACACGCCCATATAAATACCGCCAAGAACGACGAGAATCAAAACAACAACCGGTGCGGTTTTGCTGACTATATCAAGACTGCTGAGAGGCACATATTCGGTCAACAATTCCTGGTCTGCTGTGCCGCCGACAAATTTTGGGGTAACGCGCGCCATTATCATGATGGCGACAATGAAGGCGAGTGACAGTAAAATGCCAGGCACCACGCCCGCCATAAACATCTGGCCGACGGATTGTTCCGCGACAAATGAATAGATAATGAGCATCGCGCTTGGTGGTATGAGCATGCCAAGCACCGAACTGCCCGCAACGACGCCAACGGCAAATCGCGGGTTATATTTGTAGCGCAACATCTCTGGCACCGAGACGCGGGTGAATACAGATGCCGAGGCAATGGAAGACCCGGTAACGGCGGCAAATACCGCGTTGGCGGCAACTGTCGCCATGCCCAACCCGCCGCGCACCCGCCGGAACGCGTCGTTCATGACTTCATACATATCCTTGCCGATACCGGCTTTCGACACCAACAATCCCATAAAGGTAAACAGCGGAACGGTGGCAAAGGCATATTCCGTAATCGAATCTGACACGGAAATATTGAGAAGATTAATAGCAAGTTGCGGGTTGCTGAGAAGAACCCAGACGCCAATGAAGGAAACAACTCCCAGAGCGATGGGAATATAAAGTCCACAATAGATGAGGCTCACAATCAGGGCGATGGAGCCAATGGCTATTTCAACTCCGGTCATCGGTGCGCTCCGTTGGTTCAGCGCCATCAACAGCTTTACCGATCACCGGACCTGCGGCTACAAACCCGCCAGGTGATTGTGGGCCCTTGGTCGAGATGGCATTGAGCAACCAGCGCGCCAGGCAAAGGCTTGCCCCCACCACAATGATCAGTTTAAGCGGCCATTCCGGCGCTGTAAAAACGCCTTCCGTGCCGATATATGCGCCTTCTTCGTATGCTTCGATCACGGTTGGGGCCAGCGCATAAATGATCAGTGCCATAAAACCCGCGCTCAAAAGATCGAAGCTGCGCCGGAAAGCGTTACCGATCTTGGGGCGGTAGGTCGTCATGCCCTCAAGAAATGCGTCAGAGCGGGTTAAACGACCAATGCGTACCAGGTCGGGCAATTGCAGGAATACAATGGCAACAATGGAAATTTCGACAATTTCCACCACGCCGCGAATGGGTGCGGTGAACACTGTGCGCATGAACACGTCCGCGTTGATCACCACAACAACGAGCAGCACAACCAGTGCGCCGAGCACATTGGCAGAAACTGCCAGCCGGTCTGTCAAACGCGACAGCCGGCTGGTGATCAAGTGATAGCCCTTCACTGTTACCGGGCCCTAGTTCGCGATTTCTTTATCCCAGTCGCGAGATGGCGTTGCGCCGCCGGCTCTGAGAAGGTTCATGTAATCGGCGAGAATCTGCTTTCCTGGCACGCCCTTGGCTTCCAGCTTTTCAGCCCAGCCTTCGGCAATATTGGGCATGGATTTTGCCCACTGGTCGCGCTCTTCGGCAGAAAGCACGGTTACGGTACCGCCTTTTTCCTTGAAGGTTGCAAGTTTTGCAGCAGCGCGTTTAAGCGCAATGTCAGCAAGCCTGTCGCGATACATCACAGCTGCTTCTTTCAACGCTGCCTTCACTTCGTCGGGCAGTTTTTTCCAGGTGTCGGCGTTTACAGTTACGGTTTTGGAATTCACTGTGCCGAGATTGGCTTGCAACATGTGCGGGCCGACTTCATAGATTTTAAAGGTGACGGCGGCTTCCGGCCACACCATTGCAGCATCAACTACGCCGGTTTGCAGCTTGTTGTAAAAACTCACCAGAGACCCGCCAACGCCGGCAGCGCCAACACCTTCGAGATAGCGCAGGTTATAGCCCGCACCGGCCATTTTCAGGCCTTTTAGGTCCGCCAGGGATTTAATTGGATTTTTAGAGAACACTTCGTAGCTGTCGAGGACGCAAGCGGATGTCAGGTAAACCTGGTTTTGCTTGGCGAAATGTTCTTTGAATGCCGGGTACTTGTCCGCCATGGCGTCAACCGATTGCGCAACGAGTTTCGGGTCGATGGACGAAAATGGCGTTACATATGCAATCGCCTGAAGTGGTACCTTGTCGCCATGGAACACGGTGGTCACCACGCCGACATCGCCGAGCCCAAGTTTAATACCTTCCATAACGCCTTTAGGCTTCACGATGGTGCCGCCATAGGCCTCTGTCCAGGCAATGTTGTATTTACCTGAAGCTGCGAGAAGTTCATTCACTTTGGGCAGGAAGAAGCCGGAAAACTCCTTCACCCACATCGCGCGTGCCGGATACCCGTCAATGGCGGTAAGTTTGATGGTTTCAGCCGATTGCGCTGGTGCAATCGTACCCATCGCTAGCATGCTGAATGCAGCCGCTCCCATAAACAGTCTTCTGCAAAGTTTATTACCCATGATTTTTCCTCCCTGATGTCGCTGGGTTTTCCCAGCATATTGGTATCTTAAAGATCTACGCGGACGGACGAACGATCCATTCCTCATGAACATTTGAACCTGCCTGATGAAACAATTTCGAAAGCGGGCAAAATTTTGCCACTTCCGCAGCAAGTGCATTGATTTCATCCTGATTGGAATTCGTATCAAGCTCAACCCGCACGTGAACGGCCTCAAATGGTACGTCGATTTCTTCTTCCAGAGTTACCCCGCGCCGATCGAAATCTGCGGTCACATCGACGGTGACATTGGATATCTCTATGCCGAGTTTAGCGGCGCACTTGTGTCCGATTACGCTGGTGCAACCGGCAAGGGCTGCAAGTGCCGTTTCTGTGGGCGAGGGCCCCATATTGGTGCCGCCGCGCTCAACCGGTTCATCGATAACCATTGATACGTCACGAACCGAAACATCTGAACGTGCGTGGGTCGGGCAATTCGCGGTGACGCGTGTCTTGACCTTGGTTTTCAGTCTTATAGCTGCCAATTCTTTGTCCTCACTTATATGAGTGTGCAGGCGTCATCAAATGACAGCCGGGGCAGGCGCGGGAAAATCCCCGAAACATCACCATAGCCGATATTGCACAGGAAGTTTGATTTGATAGTGGTGCCCGCGAAAAACGCTTCATCCACTGCTTGGTTGTTGAAACCCGACATCGCGCCGATATCCAGTCCCATGGCGCGCGCGGCGAACATGAGATAAGCCCCCTGCAGGCTGGAATTGCGGAATGCGGTCGTTTGGGTATGCTCAGGATTTTCCCGAAATGCTCCGGTCATGTCGCGGTGGGAAAACAGCTCAGGCAGCCGGGTCCAAAACGCGGTGTCATATCCAATGATCACATTTACCGGTGCGGAAAGAGTTTTGCTCACATTGCCTTCGTTGAGGCATTTGCCGAGTTTCTCTTTTGCCTCTTCGGAACGGATAAACACAAAGCGCGCGTGATTGCCATTCGCACTTGTTGGGCCCCATTTGACGATTTCATAAAGCGCTTTCAAATCATCATCGCTGACCGGTTTGTCGAGCCAGGCATTATGCGAACGGGCTTCCAAAATGAGTAAATCAAGGGCTGGACCATCGAGCCGCGCCAGTGCGTCATGGGCAGCGCCGACCGCATCGCGCGCAGCGCCTAGCTTTTCCGGGTCAATATCAGTTGGAGTGGACATAGTGGGTCTTTGTCTTTCTTTCGTTTGTCAGGCAATTGGATTTGACAAGATGCCAATATTCTCAATCTCGATTTCGACAACATCACCAGGTTGCATGAACACTGGTGGGGTGCGCGCATATCCAACACCCTCCGGGGTGCCCATTGCGACGATGTCACCAGGTTCCAGGGTCCAGATTTCGCTCAAAATTTCAATCGTGCGTGTAACCGTGAAAATCATGTTCGATGTGTTGGAGCTTTGCATGGTCTTGCCGTTCAGGCGCGATTCAATTTTAAGCCCTTCAGCACCGTCCGGCAGTTCGTCAGCAGTGACAATCCATGGCCCGGCTGGGCCGCTATCGTCGAAATTCTTGCCAGCCGTCCACTGCCCGGTCTTGCGCTGGTATTCGCGCACGGACCCGTCATTGAATACCGAATACCCAAACACATAATCCAGTGCATCGGCTTGTTTGATATTTCGCCCTTTTTTGCCAATAACCAACAGCATCTCTGCTTCATAGTCGAGTGTGTCTGAACAGTCCGGACGCACAATAGGATCGCCCGCCGCAATCAAGGAGCTTTTGGTGCGCAAAAACAGCGATGGATATTCCGGCAGGCCATGGCCGCCTTCCTTTGCGTGATCGGCGTAGTTCAATCCCAGACAGATGATTTTGCTAGGGTTGGGAACCACGCTCAGCAATTTCGCGTCACTGAGCGGTTTGGAAGCCGATGCGGGTGCATTGGCATATGCTGATGCGGCAGCATCCAGGGCAGTTTTTCCAGCGGCGATGAACTGGTTCATCTCCTGGGGCAGGTCTGGTGCAATAGCTGCAAGCGGAACGACAGATGTTCCATCTGTTATCCCAATGGCTGGCTGGCCATTTTCCTCAATCGAAACCAAGCGCATGCTTTTGCATCCTCCCAAACGTGTTTTTTCATTGTCCGGGAGTTTAATTCAGCTTGTAGCACACGTCAATTTTTATCGATATTTTTTTAACTTGTGATATAATATCGATTGAAATATTGTGATCAAACTCGAACAGGAGAGCGAATTATGACGACCAATTGGAAAGAATTTGTCGAATATGCTGGCTCGCGCGGTGTTTTGGCGAAAGAATTGTTTGTTGTTCATTCACGCCCAGTTGCCAGTGCGGAGGAAATTCGCAAGTCTCTTCCTGATCACCTCGACTATCAAAAGAAGCTTGAAGCGGACGGTGTTTTGTTTGCCGCTGGACCGCTTGCAGATGAGAGCGGCGAGACCTGGTCAATGGAAGGCATGATTATTTTGCGGGCGGATACGCTTGGCCAGGCGCGCGGATTTGCTGAAGGCGATCCAATGCACGCCTCAGGCAAAAAAGAGTTTACAATCAGGCCGTGGTTGTTAAACGAAGGTAGACTTCAGATAGATATCAGTCTGTCCTGCAAAGCTGTGGATTTGCCCTAGGCGCTGACG
>CAJQND010000100.1 GCA_905479595.1 uncultured Hyphomicrobiales bacterium | reverse complement strand
CTCTTTGCGGGAAAAAGAAAAATTATTTTTATAAAATACTGCGCTGAAACTCCCGGCATTCAGATGATATGTCAATGGGTGTGTAAAATTTCCCACCCGGTTACAGGTTTACCAGATACCAAGTTTTGTTCTCCGTGGAACGCTAATCCCTTTTCAGCCCCCCCAATTTTAGGCTAGAAAGCAAACATGAGCCATCGCTTAGGGGCTGGTTCCAGGAAAATAGAGATAGACCTGAAGGTTGGAGCGGATGATGAAAAAATTGATTTGGGCATTGGCAATCGCGGTGATCGCATTGGCGCCCGCCCAGTTTGCGCCGGAAGCCATTGCTGCAAAGAAAGCAGCAACCACAAAATATAATTTCAGCGCGGTGCAGCCTGCAAAGCCAAGCACAAAGAAGAAGAAAGCCACCGCCAAGTCCAAAAAGAAGACCACGCGGACACGAACCGCTGCGCGTTCCTCTGGCTTTTTCAACAGTCTGTTTTCTTCGTCAAGCCGGCGCACCCGCTCGGGCAATTACCGTGGCAAAAAGGTTGTTTCCTACAAGACCTCCGAAAAGCCAGGTACAATCGTCATCTCGACTTCGAAACGGAAACTGTTTTTGGTAATGCCGAATGGCAAAGCCATGCAGTATGGCGTTGGTGTTGGACGCACCGGGTTCACCTGGCGCGGAACCCACCGAATTACTCGCAAGGGCAAATGGCCAGATTGGCATCCACCCCAGGAAATGATTGCGCGTGAGAAGAGAAAATATGGCCGCACATTGCCTGCCAAGATGGAAGGCGGCCCGAACAACCCGCTAGGTGCGCGCGCCCTCTACATCGGAAGCACCTTGTACCGCATCCACGGCACCAACGCGCCTTATACAATCGGTACAGCGGTTTCATCCGGCTGCATCCGCTTGGTAAATGAAGAAGTCATTGACCTCTACAACCGGGTACGGGTCGGAGCCAAAGTGGTGGTTAAGTAAACCCATTTCACCTAATTCCAGGCTTGCCGCGTTTAGGTTTTTGCACGGCGTCAGGAAAGAATTTAAGGCACTCGATTGAAACACAATCGGGTGCCTTTTTATTTTCGCGTGCTTGTCCCTGTTCGGGATTGGGTCCAGTTGCGGTTGCGGCTAACAACCGGTGAAAATGACCGACCCCAATTGCAAAAAGTCATAATTTGTATGCTCGCAAGACAGTTCCCGCAAAACCTGTTTTTGAAAATTTCCCACCGTCATGCCTTGAATCCAATAAGGGCGACCCCTGTAATTGAGAGAGCTATCCCCAAAATATTGATTGTGGAGAGGTTTTCCTTCAGGAACAAAATGCCGATAGTGACCAAAATCACGTTTATAACTACGCCAGTGACCAAATTTCCGGTGCTAAGATCCCATCCATTGCGATACATCAGGAGAAATCCAAGCTCCATGCAAACCACTGAGCAGGCGACCCCAAACTGTGTCCAGTTGATCTGCCTGATGTTGTTCATGATCTCTGATTTTTCAACAAAAAGGGGAAAAACTGCAGCAGAAACGATCAAAACAAAAATGTAGATTGCCACCAAGGATATGAGTGGATCAATTGATGCCGGAATTTTCTTGATAAAATTGTGATACCCAATAGTGCCCACTATCGCCAGTGCAGCAGAACCATAATAAAGGGCGCTCGAACTGCTCGCCATGATACTCTAATGCTCCTATTTGAAAAATTGTCGCCGCATGTAATCTCATGTGACGATTGCCGGATATTTCCAGAGAGCAAAGATTGGGCTGCGGAATTGCGCAGCGAGATGTCCAAAACGTTTCTCCAAAATCCAATAAAATATCTTTTCTTTTAGGTTTGTTTTTGAGTGTTCTCAATACAAAAATCTGTACAAAAAACAAACAGACGGCTTCCTTCATTGAATACGCTGAAAGCCTTCGAAGTTGCGGGCCTATTTGCCCCGTGCAACAAAAACGCCCTGCCAGTCTTTCGGGGGCGGGTCGGTTTTAAACTCTTCGATCCGTTCAGCGAAGATTTCGTAGAGACGCTCCAGACCAAACAAGGCCGCATGGTTTCTACATACATCAATCGCGGCCAGCGCCGCTGACCAGTCCTGGGCACGATACGCTGCCAGGAAGTCTGTTTGCGCGGCACTCAGTGACCGGAATTTTTCATCTTCCAGCACATCTTTGCCGCCAACAAGGGTGAAGATTTTTTCAGGTTGCTGCTTACCCTTGACCTGGACCAGATCAATCTCAAGCAGTGCAAACTCACCACCTGCGTCATTAGCTGTCTTCTCGCCAATAATCGCAATTACCCCATAGGCTTTCGATTGGCCTTCAAGGCGCGACGACACGTTCACCACATCGCCAAGCACCGTGTAGTCAAAGCGAAGGTCGGACCCCATATTACCAACCACGCATTCACCAGTACCAATACCAATGCCAATTGCGAGCGGTCGGGCAGTTTCGCCTTCTTCCGCCGCCTCTTCAGTACGCTCGCGGTTGATTATTTCAAGGCTCGCCATCATGTCCAATGCAGAGGCGCAGGCATTCCTGGCATGGTGCTCATCGTCCAGCGGCGCATTCCAGAACGCCATGATATTATCGCCCATATACTTGTCGATTGTACCGGAATTATCGACCACCGCCTGCGATAACGGGGTCAGAAGCCGGTTAATCAGCACCGTCAATCCTTGTGGATTTTCCTTGTAGGTTTCAGATATGGATGTGAAATCGCGTACATCCGAAAACAGGATAGTCATCTCTTTGGTTTCGCCGCCAAGCATCAGCTTTTCAGGGTCGGCGGCAAGCTGATTGACGAGTTCAGGCGAGAGATATTGACCAAATGCCCCACGAATTTGGCGGCGCTGTGTTTCTTCATGGAAATAATTCAGGAAAACCAACAGGCCGAATGCGGAAAGGCTGGTGACCAGTGGAAAGGTCATATCAATCACAAGGGCCTTTTCCACATACAAATAGATTGCGATTGCTGCAAAAATTGCAGCCAGCACGCCGCCTGCAATAAGCGAATACAGCGCACCCAGCAAGGGCACAATCGCGATCATCATCAAGCTCGCCAACACCGCGATGCCGAGCTCCGCTCCAATCGCCCAGTTAGGCCGGGTTAGCATTGAGCCGGTAAGTATATTTTCAAGCAGTTGGGCGTGGATTTCCACACCCGGCATCACAGGATCAAGCGGCGTCGCTTTCAAGTCAAACAAACCAACCGCAGACGTGCCAACCAGCACCAGTTTGCCCTGGAGCTCTCCTGGTTTAAGTTCTCCCGCCAGCACTTTTTTGGCAGAAATAAACCGGGCAGGTTCGTGACGGCTGAAATTAATCCAGATGCGTGACTTGCCGTCGGTCGGGATTGCAAGTCCGGGCAGCACCACCGAACTCACCCCTGCCTCATTACTTCTCGCCAGTAACGTGTCTGATCCCAGCGCAACGCGCAAAAGCTCGATGGAAATTGCCGGTAAAATTGCAGACCCGACCTTCATCAGAGCCGGCACCCGGCGCACAACACCGTCAATTTCCGGCCTGATGGTT
>CAJQND010000099.1 GCA_905479595.1 uncultured Hyphomicrobiales bacterium | reverse complement strand
TGATCCCCACTTGGCTTTGGTCAATTGGCTATATCAGCCATATCGATACGGTTATGTATAAGTTGGTGTGGTGGGCCATGGGCCATAGCTCCCAGCAGATCAACATGGCGGCTCAGGTTTCCATTTGGTATGCGATTGCCGCGATCACGGTTGGCGCCAAGCCTTTGTCTGAAAAAGTCAGCCGCATGGCGTTTCTGCTCTACATTTTCTTCCTGCAACTGGCGAGCGCCCACCATATGCTGGTGGAGCCAGGCATCAGTTCTGAGTGGAAAGTGTTCAACACGTCATACGCCATTTATCTGGCGGTTCTCGGCAGCTTGATCCACGGAATGTCCATTCCAGGTGCGATTGAAGCAGCCCAGCGCAAGAATGGTTTTAACTCCGGCGTATTCCAGTGGTTGCGCCGTGCGCCATGGGGCAACCCGGCGTTTTCTGGGATGTTCCTATCGCTTGTTCTGTTTGGGTTCCTTGGTGGCATCTCCGGTGTTGTGCTTGGAACTGAGCAGATCAATATCATGCTGCACAACACACTCTATGTGCCTGGTCACTTCCACGGCACAGTCGTTGCAGGCACCACGCTAGCCTTCATGGCACTCACTTATCTGCTCATTCCGTTGATCTTTCAACGCGAAATAATCTGGCCACGCCTGGCAAAATGGCAGCCTTATGTGTTTGGCCTTGGGGTGAGCGGTATTGCTCTGTTCATGATGGGCGCTGGCACACTTGGCGTAGCGCGGCGGCACTGGGATATCTCTTTTGCTGACGCGACACTGAGCTTCGATTACCCACCTGCAGCATTCTTGATGCTCGCATTGAACGGGTTGGCTGCCATTCTGGCCGCTGTTGGCGGTGGCATGTATGTGCTGATTACCGTGTTCAGTATCCTGTTTGGTAAAAAAGTTGATGCATCCAACATCGTCGCGGCTCTCGGACCAATGCCGGAAAAACAGGTAAGCGATGCTGTGTCGACTTATGGCAATGCGGGTACATTCCGCCTGCCGGGCACATATGTACTGGTCGCCATCTTCTTCACGGCGTTTGTTCTCTACTACTTCGTGAACTGGAAATATCTGTCTGAACTGTGGCCAATGGGTTGATTGGTTGATAGCGAAGCCTTGCCGGCATTCCGGCGCAGCAAAACAGGGTGAGTAATGATGACAGCAGCAGTGGCAGCAAATCGTAATACTTTCCGTGATGCCATTATGGTGTTCAAGCCACGGATTGCTGTCTTCATCATGCTTTCTGCCACCGGCGGCATGGCGGTGGCACAGGGTTCGATGCCGGAGTTCTGGCGTCTTGCTGTGCTTGCATTGGCTGTGTTTTTGGCTGCGGGCAGTGCAGGGGCGTTCAACCAGTGGGTGGAGCGTGACCTGGATGCCCGCATGTCCAGAACAGCCAAACGGCCATTTGTTACCGGGCAGTTTACTGCCGGTCCACTTTGGCTTACCGCAATCGTCGGCCTGCTTGCCGTTTCAGTCCTCATGGCGGGGCTGGCCACAAATTGGTGGGCTGCGTTATACACGTTCCTGGGAGCATTCACCTATGGCGTGATCTACACGATGTGGCTGAAGCGCCGGTCGTGGACGAACATTATCATCGGTGGCCTCGCAGGAAGTTTCGCTGTTCTTGCAGGGGCAGCAGCAATAAACCCGGTTATCGGCACGGAAGCACTGATTGTCACCGTTGTGCTGTTCTTGTGGACGCCGCCACATTTCTGGAGCCTTGCTATGGTTGCCAGCGATGACTATGCAAAAGCGGGCGTACCAATGTTGCCGGTTGTGGCTGGCGATAAGCTTTGCGCCCAGGTCATTCTGGCTCATACGTTGGGGCTTTCGATACTGTCGATCATTCCATATTTTTATGGGATGGGCGGTATATATCTTGCTGGCGCGGCTCTTGGTGGTGGGTTTTTTTCTTGGACGAGCATCAAACTTGTTCGTCAGCCGACGCGCAAAAACGCACTCAAAAACTTCTTTGCATCCTTGTTGCAACTATGTCTTTTACTTGCCGCAGCAATGGCGGATCGGGCAATCGGGGTAATCGGATGAGATATGCGATTGCATTGCTCATCGCTCTCACTTTCATATTCCCGGGAAACGCCAAAGCCGAGACGCCCGAAAATACCGCAGCCGCTGCTTCAAGAGCAGCAATCGGTGCGCAAATTCCAGATGTTTCTTTGACGGACTCAAATGGGGCTCCCGTCAGCCTTGCCAATTACCGCGGAAAGCCATTGCTGATCAGTCTGGTATATACAGCGTGTACGGATGTTTGCCCATCGATCATCGAAAACCTTTACCCTTCGATTGAAATCGCCCAATCGTCATTGGGAATTGATAGTTTTTCCATCATCACAGTGGGGTTTGACACGGTGCACGATACGCCCGCGCGCATGCGTTCGTTTGCCCGTTCGCGCGGTGTTGATCTGCCCAACTGGCATTTCCTCTCAGGCGACGCAGCAAGTGTTGACGCCTTAGCCAATGCCGTTGGTTTTACAATTGTACCTTCCTCAGGTGGCTTTGATCACATGGCGCAGGTGAGTGTGGTCGACAGTGGCGGGGTGATATACCAGCAAATTGCTGGTGGCGTTTTCTCTCCGCCTGCAGTTGTCGAACCGTTGAAAGATTTGATTTACGACCGTCGGAAACCAATGACGTCGCTGGCGGGGATCATTGACAGGGTCAAATTGTTTTGCACTGTCTACAATCCTAATACCGGTCGCTACTATTTCAACTATTCGCTTTTTATAAGTCTCGCGATTGGGTTGGGTTGCCTGCTATTCGTCTTTGGCTGGCTGCTTAAAGAATTCCGCCGGTCAGGTGGAACAGGGCCAGGACAGGCATAATGAAGTACATCAAATCCGCAATACGGTGGTTTTTTGATACTGCCGAGGCCCTCCTTGGTCTAGCCTTCCCAGCCAATTGGAATCCGATGCTGAATCTCGGCGCGCTGGGATTTTTCTTCTATTGGATTATCACCGCCAGTGGAATTTACGTCTATGTTTTCTTCGACACAGGCGTGCACCATGCGTATTCCTCAATTGAATATATGACTAATGAACAGTGGTATCTGGCAGGTATCATGCGCAGCCTGCACCGCTATGCGTCTGATGGCTTGATCATTGTAGTGATGCTGCATATTGCCCGCGAATTTGCGCTCGATCGATATCGAGGCGTTCGCTGGTTCAGTTGGGCAACCGGCGTGCCGGTGATGATGCTGATTTTTGTCGCAGGCATTTCCGGTTATTGGTTGGTGTGGGATAAGCTTGCCCAATATGTTGCCATTGTCTCAACGGAATGGCTTGATGTGTTGCCGATCTTTGGCGAGCCCATTGCGCGTAACTTTATGTCCACCGCCGCGCTGGAAAGCCGCTTTTTTACATTAATGATTTTTATGCACATTGCGGTGCCTCTCATCGCGCTGGCGCTGATGTGGATGCACTTGCAAAGGGTGACCAAGCCACGAATTAATCCACCGCGCGGACTGGCCATCGGCGCGTTTTTGTCCATGCTTGGGCTGTCTCTTGTTTATCCGGCAACCAGCCATGCACCGGCAGACCTGTCTCAGGTTCCAGGCGATGTCGCGCTCGATTGGTTTTATCTTCCACTCTTCCCGTTGCTTGAAAACCTGCCCGGCCCCGTAACATGGGCAGCTTGTGCCACATTGGTTCTCATTATGGCGGTCATGCCATGGTTGCCGCCATTGAAGAAGGCTGCACCTGCTGTCGTTGATCTTGCCAACTGCAATGGCTGTGCGCGTTGCTTTAACGACTGTCCCTACAATGCGATTTCACTGGTCGCGCGTTCAGATGGCCTGGCGTTCGAGCGCGAACCTGTTGTCGATCCGCAATACTGTGTTTCTTGTGGAATCTGTGCAGGTTCTTGCCCAACCTCCATGCCGTTCCGCCGGGTATCAGCCCTTTCGCCTGGGATCGATATGCCAGACCGCACAATGGCCGATATCAGACAAAACGTGCTTGATGTGTCTGAGACGCTAGAAGGAAGCGGGCGGATAATGGTGTTTGGCTGCACCAGCGCCATGCAAATCGACAAGTTGAAATCCTCAAAATTCGGTATCATTAAGCTGAATTGCATCGGTCAATTACCTCCTGCATTTGTTGATTATGTTCTAAGCAGAAACCTTGCAGATGGTGTTGTGTTAACCGGGTGCCGAGAAAATTCCTGCCATGCCCGTTATGGTGTTCGCTGGACCCAGGACAGGTTGGCCCGCGTTCGCGACCCGCAATTACGCAACCGCGTGCCACGTGAACGGGTGAAAACCCTTTGGGCAGGCTGTAGTGGCGGCAAAAAACTGGCGGCGACGATAGAAGAATTTTCTGCTGAATTGGCGCAAATGGGGCCTGTGGATATGAAGCGGCGGGCTAAACCAGTGCCTGACCCCATGCTGGAGAGTGCCGATGCATAACCTCTTACGCTATGCAGGTCAGGCGATTTTTCTCGCAGTGATTGCAGCATTCATCGGTTATTTTTCATCGCATCCGGTTTACCGGCAAATGCCGGAAGGTATGGCGCAGATCAAGTTAAGCTTTGCCCATGGGGCGAAACGTCTTGTGGATTGCCGCAAGCTGACGTCCAAGGAAATTGCCAAGTTGCCTGCAAATGAGCGTCGCCCCAACACCTGCGCGCGTGAGCGCATCCCAATACATGTTCAGTTGGCGGTCGATGGCGAAATTCTCTATGATGACGTGTTGCAACCAACAGGATTATCCAATGATGGCGCGGCGCAGACTTATCGCAAATTCTTGGTGCCTGCCGGTGCGCACACTATTTCAGCTCGATTGACCGACAGTAAACGCAGTGAAGGGTTCGATTATGAATCCGAGCATCGTGTAACACTGAAACCGTTACAAAATCTGGCAGTCGATTTCAAAGCCGATACTGGCGGTTTTAGTTTTAATTAAATAGGGGACAATCCATGTCATTGATTGAATGGCGCAGCGATTTTGAAACTGGCATTACCGCAGTTGATCATGAACATCAGGAATTGGTGGCACTGATCAACGAATTGCACGCAAAAATTGGCGAAAAAGCCCCTGAGGATACAATCACAGATTTCCTAGGCGAGGTCTTTGCCCATATCTCAGCTCATTTCGCGCTTGAAGAGACCGTCATGCGTAAACATAGCTATGATGAGTACGAAGATCACAAGAGTGATCATGAAAAACTGCTCGATGATATTCGCGATATCATGGATGAT
>CAJQND010000098.1 GCA_905479595.1 uncultured Hyphomicrobiales bacterium | reverse complement strand
CCATTCTGCCCAAAGGCAATCAGATTGCTTGGGTTCATCGCCTTCTCAATTGGCACTCCCCTGGAGATTGGTAGTTTTCCCTCTTTTCCTGAAAGATGAGAGTCTGCGCCCACGTGTGCAGTATAAATAACATTGTCTTTTACACCTGCCGCTTTTAATACATCGGCAAGGCGAACCCCCGTCCATTCAGAGCACGCCACCGCCCCATAAGTCCACTGATTACCCTTCGCAGGAGGATTGTGAAATGCCCGCCCGTTGCCGCCACACTCAATTACTAACGCTTGCGTGACAACCTCGAATTTGCTCTTGAGGTCTGCAATGCTGAGTTCCATCGTCGTATCGACAAGACCATCAACTGTCAGTCTCCAGCTATTGGGGTCTACTTCTTCCGGTGGAATGCCGTTGTTGCGCACAAAATGCCGGGGTGTAGGTGTAATATTATCATCAAGCAGATGAGGTGGAGTCTCCGCATTTAGAGGTCGATCGTTAAGAAGAGTAAGACCGTCTTTGCCCTTGATCATGTGCGAGTCAGCCAGCGCAATCGGTATGAAGCCAGAAGGCATATTCGCCGCAAACGGAATTGCGGCGCCAACCATGGCGCTCATTGTCATCAATCCAGCGCCGCTTAAGAAACCTCGACGATTAGGATTTGCAACTCTGCCAAACAACAACTTGTCAGCCTTTTCCTGATCACCCTCGAAAAGCTCAAACAATCCTTTTTCCGGTTTATCCCCCACGTGTATTCCTCCAAAAATTTTGTTTTGTGTCGGCCCCTTATCAAGCCGTACATAGTATAGAACGTCGAGGGGAGCAGAATTATTCCGTAGCCAAAAAATATTTTTTTGAAATAGGGTTATGCTGTGCAGGGTTGGCGAGCAGAACGCATGGCCAACCGCGTCTCGTCCATCAATGGTGCAGCCTTAATTGTCGCCTCTTGAATGGCTCCGGCCAGAACATTGAACCGATCTGAATTCATCCTGCGGGCAAGCAGAAGATATCCGATGTTAGCAGTGCTCCAATGCTCAACCAAGATATCTGTTTCTCTTTTTGCAGAAGTATTGATCAATTTGCCATCGGGCGCGTCGTAAACAAAAAGGCTCAGCCTGCAACCACGCTTACCGAGATAAGTTACATGCAATGCAATATGCAACCCGATTTGGACTCCTGTTTCAACCCTCGCAATCGTCAACCCTGCAGACGAGAGATCTGGCATAATTAAACCACCTAATGTCGCAACAACTTGGGGTTTTGCGGGTTCAGATGTTTGCATGTTGTCATACTTCTTGAGCGCTTCCGCAAACCCGTCATGTTTACTGCCAATTTCAACTGCAAACAGCCAAACTGCTGCGCAGACCATCATCAAACAAGCAACCGATGTGGCGATCTTTACGAATGGCCCAGAGCTGTGGTCCATGCTGTTCGGGTCAAACTGTAAGTGATCCGTCGCAAATGCCTCTTTGACACCCACCTTGACCGCTGACAGTGCAGCAACCGCATGAGCGGCTGCCGGATTGACTGCAATCTCATGGGCAATGTCAGACCGTTCGGAAGGGGTTAATTCACCGTCCACGTAAGCATTCAAGCGTGTTAGTTGTTCTTCGTTAATCGTCATCGACGTGCCTGCTTCTTTTTTGCCTGAAGATCAATCACATTGCTTTGATCTAACAAAGTGCACATACGTGATCGCGCGCGACTTACACGGCTCATTACGGTCCCGATCGAAACTCCAAGAATTTCTGCAGTTTCTTGATAACTGAAGCCGCCCAAATCCACCAGTGACAGAACATCGCGGTGGTCATTGCTTAATTGACCAAACGCTATTCGCATAGAGATTGCATTCACAACTGCCGCTTCCGAATCTATGGATGCCGGCATGTGTGCTGCTATCTCATCAAGCTGAAACCTGTTCCACCTAACGTTACGCCGCAAATGATCAAGCCAAAGATTACGCAGGATTGTGAATATCCATGCCTTATAGGCGCGTTCTTCAACTGGGGCATTCTTGGCATTGAGGATTCTTATAACGCAATCTTGGCTTAGGTCCTGCGCAAGATCAGCATCTCTCGTAATAGCATACGCGTAAGAGAGCATGTCACTCTGATAGGTCAGCAGACGTTTTTTGCGCTGTTCCTGAAACAGCATATCAGTCACCCCAGCCAATGAAGACAGCAATTTGCAGGGGGCAGGTTCGAATGTCAATCTGCCCCCACAGGACATAGCGGTTGTTTGAAAAATCTTATATTGTGCTCATTCGACAGGAGGAATTTGGCACATGGTTGTATATGTCGTCGGTCAGCTTGATATTTTTGATGCAGAGCGGTTCAAATCTTATCTTGCAGGGTTTATGCCGATATTCCAACGGCACGGAGGCGAACTACTTGCAACGACCGCTGGCGACACCACTGTCGTAGAAGGCGAATGGGGCCAACCAAAAACTGTGATCATGAAGTTTCCGAGCCGCACGAAAGCTGAAAGTTGGCTTGCCGACCCCGACTATCAAGCTCTTGCGCAGCACCGCTACGCGTCTGCGAAGTGTAACCTCGCTATCATTGAGGGGCTCGAATAATCTATTTTTGTACGAGGCACCGTTTGCTAAGGGTTCGAAGCCGTCATCGCCAGTTAGTCTTTAGGCGGAGAATTGATCTAAGCTATAACCTGCAATCCGGGTCGATTTTCTCTCAGCTTTTGAAACTCTGTATGCAGGTTGCTGGAAAATTTATTGGCCTCGACACAAATCATGCTTACGCGTGCGGAATTGTTTGCCCATTCTATAATGGCCCTCCCACCCTCATCACCAATATTACAGCCCACGAGGCCAATCTCCGAAACTGTAAGCGGCAAAGACTCCATCAAAGCCACAGTGCCGCTATCTCCGATCAATGAGTTGTGACTCACACTGAAGGAACGAACTGGCTGATCCTTCTTAAGGGAAAGGCTAAACAGTGCATTTGCCAAAAGCTGCGCATCAGAAAGGTCGAGCCCGGCATTTCTAAGATGGAGCGAAACAGTTGGATTTAGACCCTCCGTAGCCTCAAGTTCAGCAGCAACCGAAAGGCAAACATCCTTGCCGATGGACCGCAGAACATTAATCAGATTCTTGATCATAGTACTGTCTGACATTTGCTCGGTTGAAGCCGCAAGACCAGCTCCCACTGTGACCAGAGTGCCGGTCGCA
>CAJQND010000097.1 GCA_905479595.1 uncultured Hyphomicrobiales bacterium | reverse complement strand
GCGAGCTGCAATGCGCCAAAGACATTCGTGCCGGTAGAGCCGCCAAACTTGCGGCCCATCAGTTTTTGCAGCCACCAGATGGTTGCGATGCTTGCCGCATCGGGTACCCGGATCATTTCATCGATTACCGAAGGCACAAAGGATGGCTCAACCCGTGGGCGGCCAATGCCTTCAATGCGTGATCCTCTGTCTCTGGTAAGCGTTTGATCTCCCGATTTGAAAAAATCGAAAAATACCGAATTTTCAGGATCGACAACGCACAGTTTGGTGCGAGCGAAATAATCCGGACAATAGCGAATGAACCTGCCAATTGTTGCCGAAGTGCCGCCAGTGCCAGCACTCACTACAATCCATGACGGCACCGGGTGGGGTTCTTTCTGCATCTGTGCAAACAGGCTTTCGGCGATGTTGTTATTACGCCGCCAATCGGTTGCACGTTCCGCATAGGTGAACTGATCCATGTAATGGCCATTCAGCTCATCCGCCAATGATTGCGCTTCATTGTAAATGCTGGCCGGTTTTACCTTTTTGCACTCGCCGCCATAAAACACGATTTGCGCCAGTTTTTCAGCCGCAGTGCCTTCCGGCACCACCGCAATAAAACGCAAACCCAGCAACCGGGCAAAATAGGCCTCTGAAATGGCGGTGCTGCCGGAAGACGCTTCAATAATCGGTGTGTCTTCGCGGATCAGCCCATTGCAGAGGCCATAAAGAAAGAGCGAGCGGGCCAGCCTGTGTTTGAGGCTACCTGTAGGATGGGTGGACTCATCCTTCAGGTAAAAATCAATGCCATTTACACACAGGCAATCGACCCGGATCATATGGGTATCTGAGGAACGGTTGAAATCTGCGGAAATCTTTTCAATGGCCGAACAGACCCACTGCTTGTCAGCAATGCTTAGTGATTTGTCGCAGATTTCCATTTCAATTTCCTGCCTCAGACCCCTGTTTCGGTGATGAACTTGGTGCGCAGATATGCATCCAGTCCTTCAATGCCACCTTCTGATCCATAGCCGCTTTCGTTGATACCGCCGAACGGGGTCTCAGGCGTAGACACCATAAAGCTGTTCACTGCCAGCATACCCGCCTCGATCTGTTCGCCAAATGCCGTGGCGCGAGCGCCATTATTGGTGAACAGGTACGACGCCAGGCCAAATTCAAGACGATTGGCGCGTTCCAGTACATCGTCAAAGTTTTTGAACGATGCGATTGGCGCAACCGGACCGAAAGGCTCGTCAAACATGATCTTTGCTGTTTCAGGCACATTGTTCAGAACGGTCGGCGCGTAGAAGTAACCCTGATTGCCAATCCGCTCACCACCCATCATCAGTTCAGCGCCGCTGTTCACAGCGTCATCAACAAAATCCTGAATGACCGCAAGTCTGCGTTCTGCGATCAACGGGCCCATCGTCACCCCTTCGTCCATTCCATTGCCAACTTTGATTGCACTTGCAGCCTTGGCAAATTCATCAGCAAACTGACCCGCAACATTGTCTTGCACATAAAAACGGGTTGGCGAGACGCAAACCTGACCGGCATTGCGGAATTTCGTTGCCGCCGCAGCCTGGGCGGTCTTGGCGATATCTGCATCATCAAAGACAATTACCGGCGAATGGCCGCCAAGCTCCATGGTGCAGCGCTTCAATGTGTCGGCAGCGAGTTTTTGCAAATGTTTGCCAACCGGAACACTGCCGGTGAACGACAGTTTGCGGGGAATGCGGCTTGCCAAAAGATGGCGGGACACATCGTCGGGCACCCCAAACACCACATTCAATACCCCATCAGGAAGCCCGGCATCTTGCAGGCACCGGGCGATAGCAACGCAGGTTGCAGGCGTTTCTTCACTGGCCTTGATAATGATCGAGCACCCGGCACCCAATGCACCGGCAATCTTGCGGATCACGTTCACGCCCGGGAAGTTCCAGGCGACAAATGCTGCCACCGGTCCAACAGGTTCACTCATCACCATCTGGCGCATGCCTGGCACACGTGGCGGCACAACGCGGCCATACGCGCGTTTGCCTTCCTCGGCATACCAGCGCATCACCGAAATTGTAAAATCGAGTTCCAGCTTGGCTTCACCGAATGGCTTGCCCATTTCCAGTGTAAGGTTTTCTGCAATTGCTTCTTTGCGTTCTTCAATCAGACGCGCTGCCTGTTCCATAATTCCCTGGCGTTCAACTGCCGTTTTTGCACGCCAGACCCGAAAACCTTCCAGCGAGGCCTCCATAGCAGCGTCAAGATCGGCTGCACTTGCGTGCGGAACGTGGCCGAGGACTTCCTCGGTGGCAGGGTTGATTACCGGTTCGGTAACGCCTGAAGTACCATTGGTCCATTTGCCGCCAATCAAGAGTTCAATTTTTTCATAAGCCATAACAGACTTCCTTTCATGCCGGACCTGTGCGCTCACATTGGCGATGCCGGTAAAATGAGGGTGAATTCAGGGAAGATGTAACACTGCTAGCATATCGCAGATACTAAAAAAACGCATATACAGTATTATCTAGTCTTAGAAGTTACTCG
>CAJQND010000096.1 GCA_905479595.1 uncultured Hyphomicrobiales bacterium | reverse complement strand
GCTGATCCTCGTGACAGCCATAACGCCGACCCCGGCAGGCGAAGGCAAGACAACGACTACCGTTGGTCTGGGCGATGGTCTCAACAAGATTGGCAAGCGCGCGACTATCTGTATTCGCGAACCCTCCCTTGGCCCATGCTTTGGCATGAAAGGCGGCGCTGCTGGCGGTGGATACGCGCAAGTGGTTCCCATGGAAGACATCAACCTTCACTTTACCGGTGACTTCCATGCTATTGGTATTGCTCACAATCTTTTGTCTGCGATGGTGGATAATCATATTTACTGGGGCAACAAGCTTGGCTTTGATACCCGCCGGGTAGCCTGGCGCCGCGTCGTTGACATGAACGATCGGGCGTTGCGCTCAATCGTCAACTCTCTTGGTGGTGTTGCCAACGGGTTTGCCCGTGAAGATGGCTTTGACATTACGGTTGCGTCTGAAGTAATGGCGATTTTCTGCCTTGCGACAGACCTGGAAGATTTGGCCAAACGCATCGGCAATATCGTCGTCGGCTATACCCGTGACCGCAAACCGATTTGCGCAGCAGAAGTCAAAGCCGCACCTGCCATGGCAGTGCTGTTGAAAGACGCGTTGATGCCGAACCTGGTGCAAACTTTGGAAAACAATCCGGCGTTCATCCATGGCGGCCCGTTTGCCAATATCGCCCATGGGTGTAACTCGGTAACGGCTACCAAAACTGCGCTCAAACTTGCTGATTATGTCGTGACCGAAGCCGGATTTGGTGCTGATCTGGGCGCTGAGAAATTTTTCGATATCAAATGCCGCAAGGCGGGGCTTTCGCCTTCTGCTGTGGTGCTGGTTGCAACGGTGCGTGCGTTGAAAATGCATGGCGGTGTGAGCAAGGAAGACCTTGGCAAGGAAAACGTTGATGCAGTGGGCAAGGGTTGCGAAAACCTCGCCCGTCACATTGAGAACCTTAAAAAGTTTGGCGTGCCTCCGGTGGTTGCGATCAACCAGTTCATCACCGATACGGATGCGGAACTGGAAATGGTTCGCAAAACGGCAGAATCGTTCGGTACCAAGGCAATCATCGCGTCCCATTGGTCTAATGGTGGTGATGGGACTATTGAGTTGGCGGAACATGTTGCGGGCTTGTGTGATTCAGGCGCGTCTAATTTTGAACCGCTTTATCCAGATGACATGCCACTGTTTGACAAGATCAAAACAGTTGCTACCGAGATTTACCGGGCTTCTGAAGTTACTGCTGACAGCAAAGTGCGCAATCAGTTGAAGGAATGGGAAGCCGAAGGCTACGGCCATTTCCCAATCTGCATGGCGAAAACTCAGTATTCGTTTTCAACCGATCCGAATTTGAAAGGTGCACCTTCAGGCCATAGCCTGAATGTACGCGAGGTTCGTTTATCGGCTGGTGCGGAGTTCATTGTGGCGATTACCGGTGACATTATGACCATGCCGGGTTTGCCGCGGGTGCCGTCGGCTGAAGCGATTCATCTTGACGACGAAGGCCTTATCCAGGGGCTTTTCTAGGGGCTAGACCCTTACTCCTCCTCCCTAACTGGACAAAACTTGATGCGGGTGAGCTAGTCTCACCCGCTTTTTTGCGCCTGTTCGCACGCCTGTGTTATGGTTTGCCTCATGACGGATAAAAGCTTGCTGAAAATTGGGATTGTTGGCACTTTTGTGGCCGCCTTGTGTTGTTTCACGCCAGTGCTTGTGGTGCTGTTGTCAGCCGTTGGCCTCTCTGCGTTGATCGGTATGCTTGATGTGGTGTTGTTACCGGCACTGGCGATTTTTATTGTTCTTACGGGGTATGCACTATGGAAATTGAAACGGTCCCAATCAGTCTGAATTCTGTTCTCACATGCCCTGAATGCGGCATACAGACCAGCGAAACCATGCCAACAGAAGCTTGTGTGTTTTTCCATGAATGCAAAGGTTGCGGCGTATTGTTGAAACCGCTTGCTGGTGATTGCTGTGTTTATTGCTCCTATGGCACTGTGCCATGCCCGCCGAAACAAGAAGGCAATTCATGTTGTGACGGGAGCAACGCAGGAAACTAAATGTACAAATTATTTTATGCCGATCACTCCGCCGCCATTGGCGTGCGGGTAATTCTTGAAGAAATTGGCGCGCCATATGAGCTCATTCGAACGGAAATCGACGTGGACAAACCGAGATCTCCGGAGCTTTTGAAGCACAATCCAAACGGTTGGGTGCCGGTGCTGGTGAGCGGAGATAAGAGCATTTACGAATGTGCGGCGATAACCATTTATCTCGCTGATCGCTATCCGCAGGCCGGTCTTGCTCCTGCATTTGATGGTGCTGAGCGCGGGTTGTACCTGCAATGGCTGGTTTATTTCTCGTCATCTATGCAGAACGCTTATCAAATGACATGGTATTGGGAACGGTTTTGCGAGAACGAGAGCGATCAGGCCAGCGTGAACGCCCGTTCTGTGACCCGCCTCCAGGAAATATGGGGCGTTGTTGATGACGCCCTTCAGGGGAAAAAATGGCTTTTAGGAGATCAATTCAGCGCGGCAGATATCTATATGTACATGCTCACAACCTGGCTTGATGAGACCCGCGGCCATCCTTCCCTCGAAACGTTCTCTAATGTTGCACGCGTCGCAGAGGCAGTGCATGCCCGCCCGGCTGTTTGCCGGGTTTATGGTTGAGGGCTCGCGGCCATGCCATCCAAATTCCTATGGCTTGCCGGATTTCTTGCCCTATACGGTTTGATTTGCCTCACTATGGGCTTGCGCGCGGCGCGTCGTGCGCGACCTGGCAGTGAGTATGTACTCGTCAGCGCAGGAATTCCGGCTTGGGTATTTGTACTGGCACTGACAGCTGCATCATTTGCAGGTTGGTTGTTTACCGGGCATCCAGGTCAGATTTACAAGGATGGGTTCTCTTACGCGTATGTTTCCTTATTTGTCATTGCGGTGCCGCTGACAGGGGCTGTGTTTTTTGGCCGGTTGTGGACCCTATCAAGGCATTTCGACTTCGTAACTCCGGGTGAAATGTTCGCGCAATATTTCCGCAGCGAACCAATGCGCTTTCTTGTCGCCATTGTGGCGCTGGGCGTTGCGCTGCCATTCCTGACACTCACCTTGAACGCCTCAGGGGTAGTGTTGAACATTCTAAGCGAAGAAGCCTTACCGGTCGCTGCTGGTGTTTGGGTGGCTGCTGGAATGATGTATGTCTATGTGGGTTTGGGCGGATTTCGCGCCGTGACGAGTATGGGCGTGCTGCAAGCGCTGTTGCTTGGTGCTGGCGTTGTCGCTTTGGCGCTCATTGTACTTAATTTCATTGGCGGTTGGGATGTGTTTCTTGACGGCATCGCAGCGCTTGCCAAAGCTGATGAACTCCGCACTCCACAAGGATATAGCCATTATCTTGCAATGCCGGGAATTTCAGGAGAGGGCTGGACCGCGCTACGTGCAATGACAGCGCTGGTGGCTTTTATGGGATTGTTCGCCAGCCCGGCGTTTCTAATGTGGGCATTCGCCGCCAGGTCGTCCAGCGCATTCGGCCCACAGCAGGTTTTGGGAACGGCTTGTGGACTAGGTATTTTGGTCGTCATTTTCATGACCATCATTGGCATTGGTGGGCATTTCCTGGGGGCGGATTTGCTCATGAACGAGGCATATCCGGACCTGGTTTATAATGTACTGGCAGCAGGGCTTGGGGCAGGGGATTTAACCGAGCATCCTGGCAGTTATGCAGCGCTTGTGCCGTTGCTTGTAAATCTTATGGG
>CAJQND010000095.1 GCA_905479595.1 uncultured Hyphomicrobiales bacterium | reverse complement strand
GCTGATGTGTGTTGCGCTCACCAAAGCGCTGTATCGCGATGGAAAACGCGATGCGTTGCAGGCATCATTGGAACCTGCTGAATAAGTTTCGCTACATCTCAGAAGCGTTACTCAAGCCTCCGGCGCACATTGTGCCGGAGGTTTTTTTTATGATGAAACTTCCCGGATGCTATTCAGTTTTTAGCCAGCCATTGGCATATACAATCTGGTTGGCAGATGTGAATTTTCGGATACGTTCCAGTTCTGCTTCCAGGCGCTGGGAACGCCCTGAAGTCATTTTCACCCCTGGCTCCAGCCAAACCGCCCGCACGCCAAGCACACTGGTCTTGCGGTCATGTTTCATATCAATCCGCCCAACCAACCGGTCCCCTTCCAGCAGTGGAAACACGTAATAGCCGTAAACACGTTTGGCTTCAGGCACGAACACCTCAATACGGTACTCATAGCCAAACAAACGCGACAGACGCTTTCGGTCGCGGATGACAGGGTCGAACGGACTTAGCACCCGCAGGCGTGCGGGGGGCGTTGGGGCGGCGGCCAAGAGGTTTTCATAATCTGCCAGCGCATAGACCGGTTTGGGCTCTGACCCGTCTGACGGGTCGGCCAGCACCTGCACAATCTCATTTCCCAAGCGGGCTTCACACCAGTCTTTTGCAATCGCCGGTGATATCATCCCCCAAAATGCGGCGATTTCCCCGTGTGCGGCAAAGCCCAGACGGCGCAAGGCAGATGAACACGCCCAATCGATGAACTCCGCCTCACCGCACCGGGCCTCGAGGTGGACCGTATCGACGGCGCGTTCGGGCAAATCATAGACTTTTTGAAAACCCTCTCGCCTGGCGACGCATAGCGCGCCTGTGCGCCAAAGATACTCAAGTGCTGTTTTTGAAGGATGCCAATCCCACCAGCCATCGCCGCCCTTGGGTTTCTTGGGGCCATCGCCAAGAAGATGGCGTGACATAAGCTCACCGTTTTGGCGAACTTTCTCGAGAGTGTCTTCGATCATATCCTCAAATCCCTCCCTGCGCCAACTGCGCCAGCGTTCACGCAATCCATCCGCCTCACGCGAAAACCTGTGACGCCAATAGGGATAGAACCGCGATGGGATAATCGAGGCATCGTGGGTCCAGTTTTCAAAAACCGAACCATCTTTTTCATGCAATTGCCTGAGGTGTTCAGGGCGGTAGGTCTGATTGCGCGCAAACAAGATCATGTGGTGGGCGCGCTCGACTGTATTAATCGAATCGACCTGCACAAACCCCATCTGGTCAATCAGGTTGAGCAACCCATCAGAACCAAGCTTCGTGTGCGGTGCAATCGACAGGCCCTGCAAATGCATAATTGCCCGGCGGAGATCGGCATTGGGTATGAGCGGCAAGTTTTCCATTGCCGGTACTAGGCCATTTCGACAGTGCCGTTACAACCGAAAAATTAACTCGCGTGTGGCCCGCGCATCTGATTGATCGCAACTCGTATTTTGCGCCAGATTGCCGCCTGATCCTTATCGCCCTCACTATCGAAATGTGCCGCCTTTTGTGCGGCTTCTGCTTCCGCCTTATCGCCATGCGCTGCATACAGCTGTTCTGCATGATGCTGGATTTTGGTGATGTCCATGAGGTCCCTCTCCTTTCTCGTGTTTCAAAAAGAAAAAGGCCGGGGGATACGCAACCCCCCGGCCTCGTTATTCAGTCTCGTCTTTACCAGCTGCGGGTTTAGACCCTAGCTTGGTTGTGGCTCCATGCCGCCAGCGTCAGGTGTTTTCTTTCCACCTTTTTTGGCAGCACCCGTTACTGGTACGGCAGAACCTCCGCCTGGAACCGATGCGTCATCATCATCTTCGCGCTTTGGCTTTTTGCCAGCAATCAGATCAAGGATTTCCTGGCCACTCAAAGTTTCATATTCGAGCAAACCTTCAGCAATTATCTTCAATTCCTTGGCGTTGTCTTTGAGAATTTTCTTCGCGCCTTTATAGCCGGTATCCACCAGCTTGAAGATTTCAGAATCGACAATCCTCTGTGTTTCATCAGACAGATTTTTCGATTTGGTTACCGAATGGCCAAGGAAAACCTCTTCCTCGTTTTCCCCATATGCCAGCGGTCCAAGTTTATCGGACATGCCATATTGGGTGACCATGGCGCGGGCCATATTGGTGGCCATCTGAATGTCAGAAGATGCACCTGAAGTTACTTTTTCATGACCAAAGATCAGTTCTTCGGCGACCCGTCCACCCATAGCAACAATAAGGTCTGCTTTGAATTTCTCGCGGGTCACAGATATCACATCGCGTTCAGGCAGGCGCATAACCATACCAAGTGCGCGACCACGCGGGATGATCGTCGCCTTATGGACCGGATCAGATGCGGGCAGCTTGATGGAGGTCAGTGCGTGGCCTGCTTCATGGTAGGCGGTAAGTTTCTTTTCCTCATCGCTCATCACCATGGAGCGGCGTTCCGCCCCCATCATCACCTTATCCTTGGCGTCTTCAAATTCAGCCTGGGTCACCAGACGTTTCGAACGGCGCGCAGCAAGCAATGCGGCTTCATTGACCAGATTGGCCAAATCCGCACCAGAGAACCCTGGGGTCCCGCGGGCAATCACCTTTGGATTAACATCAGGTGCCAA
>CAJQND010000094.1 GCA_905479595.1 uncultured Hyphomicrobiales bacterium | reverse complement strand
CTGGATATGAAAATGGGACCAAATGGCAAAGGTCTGTCGCGCAAACATATCCGTGAGGCGGTCGATGCTTCCCTGAAACGGCTTGGTACGGACTATGTAGACATTCTCTATATTCACCGGCTTGACCCCGATACCCCGCTTGAAGAAGTGATGGAGGCGCTTGACCAGGTGGTGCGTGCCGGTAAGGCGCTTTATCTCGGTGCGTCTTCCATGTGGACCTGGCAGTTTGCAAAAATGCGCGCTGAGCAGCGGGCCAATGGCCAGGCACAATTTGCGGTGATGCAAAATTTCTACAATCTTTTGTACCGCGAAGAAGAGCGAGAAATGAACCCGTATTGCGCGGCGCACGATGTTGCTCTCGTGCCATGGTCGCCCATTGCACGGGGGTTCCTGGCTGGTAACCGGCCAAAGGTTGGTAAAGCGACGCAGCGTGGTGAAACAGACAAGATGTTAGCCGGTTATTTTGGCTCCCGGCAAGACTATGCCATTTTGGCGCGGGTGGAAAAAGTGGCCGAGCGGTTGGGCGTAAAGCCCGCCCAGGTGGCACTTGCCTGGGTTTTGGCAAAGGTAACCGCGCCAATTGTCGGCGGCACTAAGATGGCCCACATTGATGATGCCATTGCGGCTTTAGATATCACGCTGGATGCCCGCACGATGGCAAAGCTGGAGGCACCTTACAAGCCGCGAGAAATCATGGGGCATTCTTAAATTGTCTTGGCCTTTGCGCTTCGGCGTTTGCCCAACGCAACAACTGCTACCACGGCGACGGCAAAAAACAGCGTTTCGCTATCTATATGTTCTCCCAGTAAAACCGCGCTGACGGCCAGGGTAATGAACGTCTGCAACAACTGAACCTGCCCGACCTGCGCCACACCACCGAGCGCCAGACCGGTGTTCCATGCAAAAAATCCAAGGAACATGGAAAAGAGGCCAAGATACCCAAGGCTCAACCATTGGATCTGGTTTGCGCTGGCATATACTGGTTCCCATAATACCCAGCTCGCGGTGATTGTGATGGGCAGGCAAAACACAAGCGCCCAGGATATCACTTCCCAACCGGGCAAGTTACGCGCCATCCGTCCAGACAAAGCATAGCCGAAAGCCGCGCTGACACCGGCGGCGAACAGCCACCAATCGCCTGAAGATATCGAAAACCCGCCTTTTCGCATTGAAAACGCAACGACCAGCCCCGCGCCAACCACCGCCAGCGCCCAAAACCGGGCCGGTGGGCGCTCTCCTGCAACGAGAACGGCCGCAACCGCGGTTGCGAGTGGGAGGATTCCCAGCACCACTCCACCGTGCGATGCCGGAACAGTAACCATGGCAAGGCTGGAAAACCCCGGAAAACCGAAAATCAGGCACAATGCTATGACGATGAGGGTTGGTCCTGCACCGCTTGGAACCTTTTTGCCCATGACCAGAAGGCAGACCGCAGCTGCAATGCCGGCAATTGCGGCGCGTGCAGCGGTTATAAACCAGGGATCGAAAACCTCCACTGCGAGGCGCGTTGCGGGCAAAGTTGCGCCAAAAATCGCAACCCCGATGAAACCGAAGATGTATCCCCGCGTCGTGTCTGTAATGCCTGACATGGAAAGTGCCCCGAATACTCGTTCGCGGCGACAGTTTTCGTAGCCGTGAGCGGAACTTATCTTTATTGTTGGTTGCATGTCCATCTGGGATCAAATTTCGGCAAGTTTTGCCAATGGCGTCGAGACGTTTCTCGACCTGTTCCGTTCCGGTCCGCCGGAGGACCAGGTTGCGTTCACGGTCGGGGTGATTGCGCTTGGGGCAAAAATGGCGAAAGCCGACGGTGTGGTTTCGGCGCGCGAAATTGAGGCGTTCAAACAAGTTTTCAGTGTCAGCGATGAAGAACTGCCAAATGTTGCACGTGTTTTCAACATGGCAAAGCGCGATATTGCTGGCTTTGACAGCTATGCCCGCCAGCTCGCCCGCCTTTTCAAAGACCGCAAGGAAGTGCTCGAAAACGTTCTTGACGATTTGTTCCACATCGCCAAAGCCGACGATGTGGTGCACCCGGCTGAACTCGCATTTCTCGAAACCGTGGCAAATGAGTTTGGTTTCGATGAAGATTGTTTTACCCGAATTAAGGCGCGCCATGTGATTGATGGGGTGGATCCCTATTTGATTCTTGGCATTGGACGTGATGCCTCCAATGATGAGATCAAGCGTCATTATCGAATTTTGGTGGCTGAGATACATCCAGACAGGTTGATCGCCCAGGGCCTTCCTGAAGAGGCTGTGGAGGTTGCCAACAAGACACTGGCAACGATCAATGCCGCATATGATGATATTGCCAAGGCGCGGGGCATATGAGCCGGACGGACCTGAAGCATACCTGGATGCCATCGCCGAACTTTAACGCCCGACCCGATGGCGTCTCTCCAGATATGTTGGTGTTGCACTATACCGGCATGGAGACTTGTGCCGCATCGCTTGAGCGACTTTGCGCGCCGGAAGCCGAAGTGTCGTGCCATTATGCTGTCGATCTGGATGGCAGCATTATTCAAATGGTCGGCGAGAATGACCGGGCCTGGCACGCTGGTGCATCGGGCTGGTGCGGGGTGAGCGATAATAATGGCCGCTCGATCGGCATTGAAATCCAGAACAAGGGGCATGAATTCGGCTACCACGAATTTCCGGCTATTCAGATGGATGCGGTGATTGCGTTGTGCCACGATATTCTTTCGCGCCATGCCATCCCGGCGCGCAATATTGTCGGGCACTCAGATATCGCTCCGGGCCGCAAACTTGACCCCGGCGAGCGCTTCGACTGGAAGCTTTTGCATGAAAACGGCATTGGCCACTGGGTCGCATTTCCACCAATCGTATCAGGTCAATTTTTCCAGCCAGGCGATGAAGGTGAACCGGTTGCCGCCCTTCAGGCCATGTTCGGTGTGTATGGGTATGACATTGCGATTACCGGCACTTTTGACACCTCAATGCAGGGTGTGGTGCGGGCATTTCAGCAGCATTGGCGACAGGCGAAAACCGATGGAATAGCCGATGTCTCTACGATTGAAACCCTGCGTAATCTGCTTAATGCTTTACCTCAGTCGCCGCTGAGTGTTTGAGTCCTGTATTTCCCGCACCGCGTTGTTTTTTAAGCAAAACTCTTGACCTTGTAACTTCTCAAGCATTACATGAGCGCTATTCAGCTGGCTGGATGGCCGCGCTTTTCGTCTTAGGATGATAAGTGAGGAAAGTCCGGGCTCCATGGATACACGGTGCCGGGTAACACCCGGCGGGGGCGACCCCAGGGAAAGTGCCGCAGAAAGTAAACCGCCTGGCCTTCATGGCCAGGTAAGGGTGAAAGGGTGCGGTAAGAGCGCACCGCGGGTCTGGTAACAGATCTGGCATGGCAAACCCCACCGGGAGCAAAACCGAATAGGGGTGGTAGGGAGCCTTGTGCTCCAGGCTTGTATCTAGGCCACTGCCCGGGTTGGTTGCTTGAGGTGTATGGCAACATACATCCCAGATGAATGGTCATCCAACGTGGCGGAGCTTTTGGCTTTGGCATGTGGACAGAACCCGGCTTACAGGCCAACTGGGTATACTATGCCGGTCCGGCATGCGTGCTGGGCCGGCACCATTTCCATCACATTTCTTTCAAAAAATCCGATTTTGAATCGCCGAAGCAACCATTTGTTAAGCAAAAAAATGCGAAAAACTAATGGATATTAACCGCTTTGGGCGCGTTGCGCGTTTCTGGTGGAAAACCATTCCGGGGAGCCAATGTCCGAAACTGGGCCAAATATTGAGTTGGACCGCCACATTCCGGTGTTGTGCGCTGAGGTTACGGCTGCGCTCGGCGTGCGTGATGGCGGGCTGTATGTGGATGGCACATTTGGAGCCGGTGGGTATACCCGTGCCATTTTGGCTGCGCGAGACTGCAAGGTGATCGCTATCGACCGTGATCCCAACGCCATTTCGGCCGGAACAGATATGGTAAAATCCTAT
Source organism: uncultured Hyphomicrobiales bacterium (assembly GCA_905479595.1). GTDB lineage: Bacteria > Pseudomonadota > Alphaproteobacteria > Rhizobiales > CAJQND01 > CAJQND01. The sequence goes on along the minus strand of CAJQND010000094.1, from coordinate 3,617 downwards.
GATGGTCGTCTGGTGCTGGTTGAAGGCTGCTTTGGGTCAATGGATAGTTTGCTCAAAGGGTTGGGGGTCAGCCAGGTTGACGGCGTCGCACTTGATCTTGGCGTCTCCTCTATGCAGCTCGATGAAGCAGAGCGCGGGTTTTCCTTCCGCTTTGACGGGCCACTGGATATGCGCATGGATCAGGGCAAAGACGAGAATGCCCCCAGTGCTGCCGATGTGGTGAACCAGGCAAGTGAAGGATTGCTTGTGCGTATTTTTTCCATGCTCGGAGAAGAACGTAAAGCCAAGTCCGTGGCGCGGGCAATTTTGCGAGCCCGTGACGTGGAGCCGTTCACCACTACGCGCCAACTGGCCAGCGTGGTGGAAAAGACCATTCATCAGAACCCGGCGAAAAAATCGATCCACCCGGCCACCCGCACATTTCAGGCTTTGCGTATTTATGTGAACAGCGAACTTGATGAACTGGTGAACGGGCTTTCAGCCGCGGAAAGCATTCTCAAACCTGGTGGCCGACTGGCAGTTGTTTCATTTCATTCTCTTGAAGACCGCATTGTAAAACGCTTTTTTGCCCAGAGAACCGGGCGCACCGGGCGCGGGTCGCGCCATATGCCTGAACAAATTGGCCCGGAATCTTCTTTCAACGAATTGGCCAAGCGCAATGTCAACGCAAAAGAAGACGAGATCGCGCGCAACCCGCGCTCCAGGTCGGCGACTTTGCGGGCGGGCGAGCGCACTTTGGCCATGCCAATCCATTCAGACCCTAAAAGCCTTGGATTGCCGGTTTTCGACCCTGTTCAGTGGAGTACGCAATGATACAGATTTTGAACGCATTGCTTGTACTTGCCGTGCTCATTTGCGCCGGATGGGTGTATTCCCTTGAACATGAAAGCCGTGTTCTCGATAAACGGACCGCTGCAATCCAGAAATCCATTGAAGACGAACGTGAAGCTATTCGCCTGTTGCAGGCCGAATGGGGGCATCTGAATTCGCCTGCACGGCTTGAAACCTTGGCGCGCAATCACCTCGAACTTGCACCCACTGATGTGACCAACGTTTTGCGGCCCAGTCAGATTGCAGAAAAAGTTCCAGCTCTTGAAGGCCGCCGGGTTGCCGGTGGTGGTGATCCGATCAGCGATATTCTGACCGGTAAAATCGATCCCACGGCAGCAGCCGTTGGGGGGGAAGCGCCGGCGGACCCTATCGCCAGTATGCTGAAAGGATTGCAATAATGTTTGGCTTGACGCGAAAACCAAAAAGCCAGGAGCCCAGGCGGGCCGACCCAAATCGTGGACGCAATCGCGCCCGGTTGGTGATTGCCGTTTTTGGACTTTGCTTCATTGCAATCTGCGGGCGAATTGTGCAGCTGACGGTGTTGCACCCGCGCGTTGATCCGATCAGCACGGCGTCTGTCACAACGGTCAAGACCACACGTCCTGATTTCGTTGACCGCACCGGGCTGGTTATGGCGACAGATTTGAAAATGGCCTCGCTATTTGCCAATCCGCGTAAAATCCTTGATGTCGATGAGGCTATTGAAGAAATCCGCAAGGTTTTGCCAGCTGAAAATGTCGACGAGCTGCGCCGCCGGTTGACGGCGAAAAAGGGCTTTGTGTGGCTCAAGCGCGATCTGTCACCGCGCCTTCAGGCAAAACTGCATGATCTGGGTGTGCCGGGTCTCGGTTTCCGAAAAGAAACCAAACGGGTTTATCCAATGGGCAGACTTGGGGCGCATGTTCTGGGGTTTGTGGATGTGGATTCCAATGGCCTCGCCGGTGTTGAGAAGTTTCTTGATGGCCGCGGGCAGTTATACAAAGCCTCGCTTGTTGATCCGAGGAAAAATACGTCTGCTCCAGTTATCCTTTCCATTGATGCACGCGCCCAATATGCGTTGATGGAAGAACTCACCCAGGCGGTGAAGCACTTCAAGGCAAAAGGTGCGCTTGGGGTGGTCATGGATGTTGAATCCGGAGAAGTTGTTGCGGCAGCTTCCTTGCCGGATTTTGACCCCAATGACCCGAAGGATGCGCTGATCAAAGACCGTATAAACCGCTTTTCCGGTGGGGTTTTTGAACTCGGTTCGGTTTTTAAGGCGGTTACATTCGCCATGGCGATGGATGCGGCAACTGCGAATTTGAACAGCCGCTTTGACGCGCGCAGTCCGATCTATGTTGGTGGTTCGTCGATCAGTGATTTTCATCCTCAGAACCGGGTGCTGACATTACCGGAAGTGTTCACGTATTCCTCAAACATCGGCACTGCGAAAATGGCGCTTGGAGTTGGCTTGAAAGGCCATCAGGCATTCTTGAAAAAACTTGGTTTCTTTGACCGTCTTCGCACTGAAGTCGCTGAAGCAGCCGCCCCTTTGGTGCCTAGAAAATGGCGCAGGGTTTCCACAATGACAGTTTCATTTGGACATGGTTTGTCGGTACAACCCCTGCAATTGGTTGCCGCTGGTGCAGCACTCGTGAACGGCGGGCGGTTGATCAAACCGACTTTTCTAAAGCGCGATCCAGAGGCCATCTCTGATGCGTCCAAGCAGGTCATCCGGCCAGAAACCAGCCGCAAGATGCGTTATTTGTACCGGTTGAATGTAACCAAAGGAACCGCGCGCAAGGCGAAGGTTGAAGGATATGCCGTGGGTGGAAAGACGGGCACAGCGGAAAAAGTCATTCGCGGGCGTTATTCCAAACAGCACCGGTTTAACTCATTCCTCGGCGCGTTCCCTATGGATATGCCGCGCTACGCGATCATTGTTTCAATCGATGAACCCAAGGCGCTGAAGGAAACACACGGATACGCCACGTCTGGATGGAATGCCGTGCCAACCGCAGGCAAGATCATCAAACGGCTGGCACCAATTCTTGGCGTGTTGCCGAGAACCGATCCGGTCACAGCCGATAGTGTGTTGAACAACAAGGCGGGAGGTTAAGCATGCGGCTTGACGCGCTCGCCAATTCTGATGCGCCCCTTGGGGCCCTTTCAGGTGACATTGAAATCAGTGGTATTACCTCTGACAGCCGCGCAGTCGAGCCGGGCTATTTGTTTGCTGCTCTGCCAGGGGTGAATGTTGATGGCTCGAAGTTTATCGGCCAGGCATTCGAAAAAGGCGCTGTTGCAGCCCTTGCGGGCGTCGAGTGTGAAGGCCCCGGTGTTATCAATGTAGAAAATCCGCGCCAGGTGTTTTCTCGCATGGCGGCGCGGTTCTTCCATGCGCAGCCCGAAATTGCGGTTGCGGTGACCGGCACCAATGGCAAAACATCTGTAGTAGCGTTTGTGCGCCAGATTTGGCAGGCACTGGGATTGCGCGCGGCCAGCATGGGTACGGTTGGGGTCATTGGCCCGGAAGGCCCCGAACCATTGGCCCACACCACGCCGGACCCAGTGATATTACACAAGTTTCTCTCAAGCCTTGCCCATCGCAAGGTCAGCCATGTTGCGCTTGAAGCGTCAAGCCATGGGCTTGCCCAACACCGGATGGATGGTGTGCGGATGACGGCGGGTGCGTTCACCAATCTGTCGCGGGACCATCTCGATTATCACAAGGATTTTGAAGATTATTTCACGCAGAAACTGCGCCTGTTTGCTGAAGTTTTACAGCCAGGATGTGCAGCGGTCGT
>CAJQND010000093.1 GCA_905479595.1 uncultured Hyphomicrobiales bacterium | reverse complement strand
CGATGATCTGAAACCACATCATGCAATGCCCAGCGACGATGGGTTAGGGCACATGTTGAAGCTATCCTATGCTGAGCGCAGCGATTTGGATATTCGCGCCATCGGATGCCATGACGTCACGCGGGCCGAACGTGCCAAATTGCAGGCGGCAAAGAGAAGGATACAAGATAGGGCTAGGAAGCGGTTGAAACGACGCAACGGCGGAATGAGGCCCCGGCCTGAATACGAGTCCTATTCCGCATCAAGGCAGAAGCCGTGGCGCAAAGAAGGAATATCACGCAGCACTTGGTATCGGCGCAAACATTGCACATAATTGTAGATAGGCATGCAAAAATGACCCCTTAATTGGGGAGATCGGCGTTCAATTTTGACCCCCTCCCTTAGTTGTGCAGTGTACCCGTCATTTGGATCAAAATGTCGGGGTGATATAGGGGATGATTGTTGTGGAAACGATTGCGAAGGTCAGACGGGATCATTTTGTTCATAAGAAAGGCATTAAGCAGATTTGCCGGGATCGAGGTATCTCGCGGAATTCTGTACGGAAGATTTTACGCTCCAAAGTAACGGAGTTTCGCTATGACCGGTCCGCCCAACCGCTGCCAAAGTTGGGCCTTTTCACAGAACAGCTTGATACGATGTTGAAGGCGAACGAAAGATGTTCGCGCAAAGAACGGCTCACGTTGACGCGTATCCATGATGATCTGCGCCGTGTTGGCTATGACGGTAGTTATGACAGTGTGCGGCGATACGCAAAGCGCTGGGGGAATGAACGCAGTACCGGTTTGGAGCATGCATTCGTACCGCTGAGTTTTGCACCAGGAGAAGCCTATCAGTTCGATTGGAGCCATGAGATTGTCGTGATGGGCGGTGTGACCAGCAAGGTGAAGGTTGCCCATTTCCGGCTTTGCCACAGCCGCATGCCGTTTTTGGTAGCGTATCCGCGTGAGAAGCAGGAGATGGTTTTTGATGCCCATGACAAGGCATTTGATTTTTTCGACGGCGCTTGTGCACGAGGCATATACGACAACATGTCGACGGCAGTGGATGCGATCCTCAAGGGCAAGGATCGAAAGTTCAATAAGAAGTTTGAACAGATGTGCTCACACCACCTTGTGGAACCAGTCGCCTGTTCTCCTGCCGCAGGCTGGGAGAAAGGACAGGTTGAGAACCAGGTGAAGGTATCGCGCGGGCGGCATTTTGCACCGCGATTGAAGGTGGCAGATAATGATGAGCTGAATGAGATACTGTATGAACAGGTTATCGAACATGCCAAAGTAACCAGGCATCCAGAGTTCAAAGATCGAATGATTTACGATGTTTTTCTGGAAGAGCAGAATGCGTTGGTACCGTGCCAGGGCTCCTTCAATGGTTTCCATGAGACAACCGTCGCCGTCTCCAAAACCTGCCTCGTGAACTTTGAGCGTAATCGTTACAGCGTTTCGGTCACGGCAGCCGGCAAACCGGTACAGCTTCGCGCAACAGCAACCAAGATCATTTTGCTACAGAACGAGCAGATTGTTGGAGAGCATGATCGCCGCTTTGGCCGTGACAAAACTATATATGATCCCTGGCATTATGTACCCATTCTTGAACGCAAACCCGGTGCCATTCGTAATGGCGCACCTTTCAAGGAACTGGTCTTGCCACCAGCACTGACGACTATCCGTAAAAGGTTATCAGGAACCCCGGATGGCGACAGACAGATGGTCGATTTGCTTCTGGCGGCCCATGAACAAGGCGTGGATGCTATTGAGGTTGCTTGTCAAACCGCCCTGAATGCAGGATTGCGAAGCGCCGATGCGGTGCTGAATATACTGTCACGCCAAAATGAGCCGGATGATCTGCCCGATTGTGTTCCCATCCCGCCGCATCTGCAGCTTGACGAAGATCCAATCGCCGATTGTGCACGATATGATCAGATTGTCAGGGAGGCCCATCATGGAGCGTCATGACATCGTCGATATGATGCGGCAGCTACAATTGTCAGGTATGCGGTTGGCCTATGATGATGTCATGCGCTCTGGCATTCAACATAAACGAAGTGCCGCAGAGATTTTGGGTGACTTGTTAAAAGCCGAGATCATAGAGAAAACGGCACGGTCAATTCGTTACCAAATGAGTGCCGCCAAATTCCCGGTCATGAAGACACTCGAGGAATTCAACTTTGATGCCAGTCCGCTCAATGAGGAACTTGTGCGCGGTTTGCATGGTGGCTCGTTTCTTGATCAAACAAGAAACGCCGTCTTCGTCGGAGGAACCGGCACTGGAAAAACACACCTGGCAACCGCTATCGGTGCCAACATAGTAAAGACCCGCCATCGTGTCAGATTCTTCAGCGCTGTTGATCTGGTCAATCGCCTTGAGGCTGAGCACCGGGATGGAAAGGCTGGACGTATGACAGACCGTCTGACCCGCATAGATTTATTGATCATTGATGAACTGGGTTACCTACCATTTGCACAATCCGGCGGCCAGCTTCTGTTCCATCTGATCAGTCAGCTCTACGAACGTACATCGATCATCGTCACGACAAACCTTACTTTTGCCGAATGGCCAACCGTATTCGGTGATGCCAAAATGACGACCGCACTACTCGACCGCCTTACGCATCATTGCGACATAAT
>CAJQND010000092.1 GCA_905479595.1 uncultured Hyphomicrobiales bacterium | reverse complement strand
GCGCTGCATTACAGGAATGAAGTCGGTAGATCATGTTTGAACTCAATGAAGAACAACTGGCATTTAAAGACGTTGCCGCGCAATTTTGCAGTGATCACATCACACCTAATGCAGCAGAATGGGATGAGGAGCATATCTTTCCCGTTGCGACCCTGAAAAAAGCTGCCGAACTCGGCTTTGCTGGCATTTATGTCGGCGATGATGTTGGTGGCTCCGGACTGACCCGTTTAGACGCAGCTTTAATATTTGAAGAATTGTCCAAAGGTTGCCCATCCACCGCAGCATTTCTTTCTATTCATAATATGTCGTCATGGATGATCGACACATTTGGATCTGACGAACAACGCCAGCGTTTTCTGCCTAGCCTTTGTGCGATGGGCCTGATTGCGAGCTACTGCCTGACGGAACCGGGCTCGGGTTCGGACGCAGCTGCCCTACGGACCAAAGCAGTGCGTGATGGCGATGCGTATGTGCTGAACGGATCGAAAGCTTTTATCTCCGGCGGTGGTGCATCAGATATATATGTCTGCATGGTGCGGACTGGCGACGATGGGCCAGGTGGCATTTCCTGTATTGTAGTTGAGAAAGATACACCCGGACTTTCATTCGGTGCTCAGGAGAAAAAGCTGGGCTGGCATTCGCAACCCACATCCATGGTGATTTTTGAAGATTGCCGGGTGCCAGTGGCCAACCGTATTGGTGCAGAAGGTGAAGGTTTCAAGATCGCCATGGCAGGGCTTGATGGCGGGCGGTTGAACATTGGGGCGTGCTCGCTCGGCGGGGCAGGGGCATGCCTCGATCATGCACTTGCTTATGTTCAAGAACGCAAACAGTTTGGCAAACCGATTGCGCAGTTTCAGGCATTGCAATTCTGTCTTGCCGACATGGCGACGGAACTGGAAGCTGCCCGACTCATGATTTACAAGGCCGCGACCATGGTGGAGACGAAACACCCGGATGCAACAAAGTTTGCCGCCATGGCCAAGCGACTTGCCACCGACACCGGATTCAATGTGGTCAATGAAGCGCTGCAACTGCACGGCGGCTATGGCTATCTGCGCGATTATCCGATTGAACGCTATCTTCGCGACCTGCGGGTGCACCAGATACTTGAAGGTACCAATGAGATCATGCGCCTGATTATTTCCCGCGCTTTGTTGAAAGCATAAACCCAATGTCTGAACCAGAAGTCCTGTTTAACGTATCCGGGCCTGCCGGAGTTATCACGCTTAACCGCCCGAAAGCCTTGAACGCGGTGACCTTAGATATGGTGCGTGCGATGCAGCCGCAACTCGAACGTTGGGCTGAAGATGATCGCATTCACCACGTACTTATAAAGGCAGCGGGTGAAAAGGCTTTCAGCGCCGGGGGCGATATTCGTGCGCTCTATGATTGGGGGCGGGCTGGAGATGAGAAATTTCTCACATTTTATCGCGAAGAATACATTCTCAATACGTTTATCAAACGCTTCCCGAAACCCTATATCGCTTTGATTGACGGAATTGATATGGGTGGCGGTGTCGGGGTTTCCATTCATGGCTCGCACAGGGTGATGACCGAGAAGCTGGTTTTTGCAATGCCGGAGACCGGCATTGGACTGTTCCCGGATGTTGGGGGTACTTATTTTCTGCCGCGTTGCCCCGGTGAGATCGGCATGTATATGGCGCTCACTGGTGCGCGGTTGCGGGCAGCCGATGCGCTTTATGCAGGTCTTGCTACGCACCATGTTCCTTCCGGCAGGCTGGTGGCGTTGGAAGAAGCCCTGGTTTCCAGCACTGATATTGAAGAGGTCCTGAAGGGGTTTTCGGCTGATGCCGGGTCATCGAAATTGGCGTCTGTGCGTGAAGATATCGACAAACACTTCCACGCCGGGAGCGTTGAGGCGATTCTCGCCAACCTTGATGCAGACGGTTCGGAATGGGCTGCAGAACAGGCTGCAGTCATGCGAACAAAATCACCGACCAGCCAGAAAATTGCCTTCCGGCAAATCCGCGACGGGGCAAAGGTGTCATTCGAGGAATGCATGCAAATCGAATGGCGCATGGTCAATCGGATTTTTTCTGGCCATGACTTCTTTGAAGGTATTCGTGCCGTGGTGGTGGACAAGGACAATGCCCCGGCATGGGATCCCGCAACGCTGGACAAGGTTACAGACGCGCAGGTGCAAGACTATTTTGCACCGCTACGCAAGGAACTGCCGATTTAAGGTTTTTGAAAAGGAACGCGACATGACGACTATTGGATTTATCGGACTGGGAAACATGGGTGGCCATATGGCCGCAAATCTGGTGAAGGCCGGCCACGCGGTAAAGGGGTTTGACCTGGTTGCCGATTACCTTGCGCGGTTCGAAGCAGCAGGTGGCACTGCTGTTAAGTCTTCCAGCGAAGCAGCAAGCGATGTTGATGTTGTTGTGACCATGCTTCCGGCAGGCCAGCATGTGCGTGCAGTCTATACTGGCGATGACGGCATTTTAGCATCGGCCAAAAAAGGTACGTTACTGATCGATAGTTCGACCATTGATGTCGCGACCGCACGCGATGTGGCGGCCAGCGCAGATGCTGCTGGAATGGTAATGATTGACGCACCGGTGTCTGGCGGCGTTGGCGGGGCGGAAGCTGGTACGCTCACATTCATGGTTGGCGGTTCTGATGCGGCTTTCGAACAAGCCAAACCCGTGCTGGAAAATATGGGTAAGAACATTTTCCATGCCGGTGGATCTGGCAACGGGCAGGCGGCCAAAGTGTGTAACAACATGCTTTTGGGAATTTCCATGATCGGCACGTGTGAAGCATTTGCGCTGGCGGAAAAACTTGGTCTTGATCATCAAAAGCTGTTTGACATCTCGTCTACCGCGTCTGGCCAGTGCTGGTCACTGACAACGTATTGTCCAGTGCCTGGCCCACTGCCTGCATCTCCAGCAAACAACGATTACAAACCCGGATTTTCTGTAGACATGATGCTGAAGGATTTAAAACTCGCGCAGGATGCCGCTCAAGCCAGCAATGCAGCAACCCCGCTGGGCGCGCAGGCGGCGGCCCTTTATGCCTTGTTTGAAGCTTCGGGCCATGGTGACACGGATTTTTCCGGGATCATCAAATTACTGCGTGGAGAAGCCTGAAATAGTTCGCGCGTTAAAGTATTAGGTTGAATTGTCTTATTCAGAGTCAACGAAACCTTTCCAAAAAACGTCAAAAACCACGTCTTGGTAAACAGAAACGGGGGTGTTTACTTCAAATTTGTTTCAAACGGACCCATTTCGGGTTTTACTTCAAGATTCGGTTTACCTGTTCTCTTGAGAGGATATTTACGCCACCTGCCTATCTTCATTGTCACAAGAGGCCAAAACAAAAAACCGGCTTCGCTCAACAGGGCAGGTAGTAACAATGAACCAAGCAATGAACACGCAAGCGGGCGATCCCGCGATGGAAAAGGGCGAGATAAAAAACCGTTATCTCGATTCCCTGAATTTAATTGAGAGGCTGCACCGCCGGCTTCTCGACGTCATAAAAGACGAATTCGAGCGCCGCGGCGACCAGGACATCAATGCCGTACAGGCTTTGTTGTTATACAACATGGGTGGACAGGAACTGACCGCGGGTGAACTTCGTTCGCGCGGCCACTATCTGGGCTCGAACGTGTCTTACAATTTGAAGAAACTCGTGGATATGGGCTTTATCCACCATGAGCGTTCTTCGGCAGACAAGCGCTCAGTGCGGGTAAGTTTGACAGATCGGGGTGAAGTGGTCCGCGATCTTATTGATGAGTTGTATAATCGCCAGCTGACTTCGATCCGCGAAGTTGCAGGTTTCAGCGTTGATGAGTTTGACCGTCTAAATCACGCATTGTCACGCCTTGAACGCTTCTGGACAGACCAGATCCGCTATCAGCTTTAGACCGATTTGTTAGCCTGCAAAATATCCCTGGTGCCTTGCGGCACCGGGGGTGTTTGCCATTCAAACTTTCGCCCCATTCACAAGGCAATGTCCCATTCGTTGGAGTGGGCATTTTTTTGTGTTGGTTTTGCGGTTGTATTTTAACAAGTCCGCGCTTACCTGCAAAATAATACGCCGGATAGTTGTGTTTCCCTGTGTATCGGTGGGTTGTGGTGTGAATCAACAGATCGTGTAGTGCGGTTTTTGGTTTTGACCGTTACCCAGCCTAGCTGATATGGGGGAGATTGAATTTGCAGGGTGAACCGCTTTGCTTGTGCCCGCGTGTGTTTTTTGGGCGAGAGAATAGGAAAATTTTTTATGATCGTGTTGCGGAACAGAAATCTTCGTCAGATTGCAATCGGCGGGATGATGGCAGGCGTTTTGGCGTCGCCAATTATTTCTTACGCGCCTCAGCAGGGCGCACTTGGCGTGTCCGGTGCAGCCCTTGCGGCCCAGAATTTTGGCTCGGGAAAATATACTCCGGCGCCAAGCAAAACCGAGATTGTAATCGACAAAAACGAAATGCCGGTTTTGAACCCGCAAAGCGTTGATACCCTGCAAAATGCCATTGCCATGTACGACATCATTGTACGCCGTGGCGGCTGGCCGACAGTGAAAACAAAAAAAGCACTTGTGCGCGGATCGAAAAACAAAGCTGTTGTTGTCTTGCGACGGCGTTTGGCAGCTGAGGGTTATCCGGTTAACGGGAATTCGAATTCGAAAAAATTCGATAATGAGCTGGACCGGGCTGTGAAAATGTTTCAGGCGCGCCATGGTCTGCATATTGATGGAAAAGTGAGCCGCAATACCCTGAAGGCTCTTAATGTACCGGCGTTTTCGAGACTGCACACACTGCGTCAGAATCTGTCACGGACTGAAAAATACACAAAAGACATTGGTGATCGTTACGTGATGGTCAATATCCCGGCAGCCCAGCTTGAGTCTGTCGAATATGGCCGGGTATATTCGCGCCACAACACCGTTGTTGGGAAAAAAGAACGTCCGTCACCAATCCTCGCCAGCAAAATCAGTGAATTGAATTTCAATCCGTACTGGCACGCGCCGGTATCGATTGTTGAAAAAGATATTCTTCCCGAAGTGCGCAAGAATGTCGGCTGGCTCAACAAGATGAAAATCAAGGTTTTTGACGGTTATGATGGACCGGAAGTAGACCCGAAAACCATTGACTTCAATACGGTCGATCCGAAGCGTTACATGTTCCGTCAAGAGCCCGGCGGCGCCAATGCGATGGCGAGCGTGAAGATCAATTTTCCAAATAAATACGCAGTGTATTTGCATGACACTCCGGGTAAGCAACTTTTCAAACAAGCAAGCCGTTATTATTCTTCCGGTTGCGTTCGGGTCGATAAAGTACACATTCTTACCGAATGGCTGACCCGTGGCCAGGAAGACTGGAACCGGGATAAAATTGCGGCGGTTACCAAGTCTGAAGAGCGTATAGACGTGACATTGCAAAATCCAGCGCAGCTCCGTTTGGTTTACCTCACAGCTTGGGCGCAACCTGATGGTTCCGTTCATTTCCGCCCTGATACCTATAATCTCGACGGTACCGGGTTTGTTGCCGGGCAACCTGTACCTCCTGGCGAGCAGGCAATTTCCTATGCCCCGGATGGAACTCTTCTCGACGCTGAAACCGGGCTTCAAATCGACAAGGCCCCGCTCCAGGAACAGGCCAAACAGCGGGAATTGGAAGTTCAGAAAAAGAAAAAAGAAACGAAGCAGTCTTCTTTTTTCCAACGCCTCAAACAGCGCCTTGAAGATCGTTAGAAATTTACTGCCTGCGTCATTAGCGCTACCCACACGGACGGTTTCTTGAGGTAATGACGCGTACGAGAACCGTAAAATCAAAAACGTGTGGCCGTGATGGATTATGACAGCCAGCTGAAAACCCGGTTGAATGCTATCCGTGCGGAGGGGCGTTACCGGGTCTTTGCCGATATTAAGCGCATTCGGGGTCGCTTCCCGCGCGCCACCTATCACGGGCCTGATGGTGAGCGTGAAATTACGGTTTGGTGCTCTAACGATTATCTCGGCATGGGCCAGAACACCCATGTACTTGCAGCCATGCACGACGCCATTGATGCAGTTGGTGCAGGATCTGGCGGCACACGGAATATTTCAGGCACCACCCATTATCATGTTGAATTGGAAGCAGAGCTTGCTGACCTGCATGCCAAGCCTGCTGCGCTTTTGTTTACCTCTGGCTACATCGCTAATGAGGCGAGCCTTGCTACCCTTTCAAAGATTTTTCCTGACATCGTCATTTTTTCCGATGAAATGAACCATGCTTCGATGATCGAGGGTATCCGCCACGGGCGGTGTGAAAAAGTCATCTGGAAGCACAACGATCTGGATGATCTGGCTGCAAAGCTGGAACAATGCGATGCGACGCGGCCAAAGCTTGTAGCGTTTGAATCTGTGTATTCAATGGATGGCGACATTGCTCCCATTGGAGAGATTTGTGCGTTAGCGCGCAAACATAACGCGCTGACCTATCTTGATGAGGTTCATGCGGTCGGGCTTTATGGTGCGCGGGGCGGCGGCATTTCCGAACGCGACGGCGTTTCCGACCAAATCGATATTATCGAAGGCACTCTTGCCAAGGGCTTTGGTCTGATGGGAGGATATATTGCGGCATCAGAAAATCTGGTGGATGCAATACGCTCGTTTGCGCCTGGCTTCATATTCACGACGTCCATTTCGCCGGTTATCGCAGCTGGCGCGCTTGCCAGCGTTCGTCACCTGAAAGCAAGCAATGAAGAGCGACTTGCCCATCAACAACGCGCGCAGGTTGTGAAGTCAGTTCTTGCCGCGCGCGGGCTTCCGGTGCTCGAAAATCCTTCTCATGTCGTGCCGGTGATGGTGGGCGATGCACGGGTGTGCAAACAACTGACAGATGCGTTGCTTGATGAGTTCGATATCTACGTGCAACCGATCAACTACCCAACCGTACCGGTTGGCACCGAACGCCTTCGCCTGACCCCTAACCCTTATCACGGGGAAGGTGATATTGCCGCTCTTGCAGATGCGCTCGATGCGTTGTGGGGGCGTTTTGCGCTGCGCCGCGCGGCGTGACGCTTTCAATCAAGTGAAATTGCAATATTAGGCCATGGAATAGCACCGCTGCCTATGGTACGTAACCGCAGATTTTCAATCGTTCTGGAACGATCATTGAGGGCTAAGGCATGTCTGTAACCGATTCCGGCCCCGAATTTCATTCGGGCTTCTTTACCGCAAACTTGGGCGAAAGCGATCCGGCAATTGCCAAGGCGATCGAACAAGAGCTTGGCCGACAACGCCACGAGATCGAATTGATCGCATCGGAAAACATCGTGTCTCGCGCTGTTTTGGAAGCGCAAGGTTCGGTGATGACCAACAAATACGCCGAAGGGTATCCTGGCAGGCGCTATTATGGCGGGTGTGAGTTTGTTGACGTAGCAGAAAACCTGGCAATCGACAGAGCAAAGCAACTTTTCGGTTGTGAGTTTGCAAATGTGCAGCCCAATTCAGGTTCGCAAGCCAATCAGGGTGTTAACATGGCGCTTGCAAAACCGGGCGACACCATTCTTGGCCTGTCTCTCGATGCTGGTGGGCATCTGACCCATGGGGCGCGGCCAAACCAGTCGGGCAAATGGTTTAATGCCATCCAATACGGCGTGCGCCAGGAAGATTCCCAGAT
>CAJQND010000091.1 GCA_905479595.1 uncultured Hyphomicrobiales bacterium | reverse complement strand
GCGATGAAAACGGCCTTGGTTATTCGGCCAGTGAAATTGTGATCTGCAATGGCGCAAAACAGGCGCTCACCAATGCGATATTTGCGCTGATCAACGCAGGCGATGAAGCCATCCTGATCGCACCATATTGGGCAGCTTACTCAGCAACGGTCGAGATGGCAGATGGCACATGCGTGGTGTTGCCGACCAGCGCAGAGGCGGGTTTTAAAATTTCACCAGACGCACTCGACAAGGCGATTACCCCAAATACCAAACTCTTTTTCCTCAACAGCCCGTGCAATCCGTCCGGCGCAGTCTATTCCCGCGACGAGTTGGAGGGTCTGGCGGCGGTGATCCGCAAACACCCACATGTGATGGTGCTTTCAGACGAAATTTACGAATATATCACTTTCGGTGAACCCCATATCTCATTTGCTTCGCTTGATGGAATGGCAGAGCGGGTTATCACTGTGAATGGATTTTCCAAAGGATTTGCCATGACCGGGTGGCGACTTGGCTATCTCGCCGCCTCTGGCGAATTGGCCGTTGCATGTGCACGCATGCAAGGCATGTTTACCGCAGGTGCCAATCCGTTTGTGCAATTGGCGGGATGCGCAGCACTTGCGGCTGGCCGCGAAGATTGCCAGCGCATGACTGCATCATACGAAAAACGGTGCGGCCTGGTGCTCAGACGCCTCAATGCAATTCCTGACCTAAAGGTGAGTGCACCACAGGGAACATTCTATATCTTTCCTGATGTTTCCGCGTATTTCGGCAAGACTGCAGGTAATCAGCGTATCAATTCAGCCGAGGAAATGTGCATGTGGCTATTGCGCGAACATGGACTTGCGGTAGTTCCGGGGGAATCGTTTGGCGATGGCAACTGTCTGCGAATATCTTTTGCTGCCAGCGAGGCCGATCTGGAAGATGGCTTGTCGCGGTTCGCCAGCGCGCTGGCCCTGCTGGAATAGGCCACTACCCCTGGGGCAGGCAACGCGCGGCGAGTTTCCAGGTTTTGTTACCGCCGTAAGAAGCGCTTCCTGGCACCAACCTGCCACGATAGTTCTTGGGGCAGGAAAAATAACTCACCGTGGATGAGGCTACTTGCACCGCATTATTGCGGTCCGTGCTGGAGGAAGACATAGCCTTTGACGGGCGCTTTACGCTCACATCATAGGCTTTGCTGGAATCATTGTATTTGAAGCTGACCGAGTAATCGCGCTTGTTATAGCGCACAGTTTCAGTCCGCTGAGTAGATGTCAGCACCGGGGCCGTTGTGCTTTTCTTCGCGCATCCTGCGCCAACACCGCCAACAGCCAGTATGATCGCTCCCAGAAAACAGAATTGTCGCATCAGATTTCCAGCTTGCCCGAAGTTGAAACTCTTCCGCTGTTAGCGGATGCACGACTTATTCGTCAAATAAATATGCCGCTACCAGAGGATCTGGCGACCATCTTGATGCCAGAACATACCGCTTGTATCCAAAGACAGTTTATCAATTCGTGAGATTACGCCTTTCGCGGCGTCTTCAGGCAATCTAATACCAGAAAACTCAGACATTTTGGTTGGAACAATACCGGGATGAATAGTGGTCGTTGAAATGAACCGCTCCCAAAGCTCGTTACACAAGGTTTTCGCCAGCATGTTTGTCGCGGATTTTGACATCCGATAACCGACGCTTGAACCGGTTTCATTTTCCTCTATCGATCCCAGAGAAGACGAAATGAAAACGATTTTTCCACCCTTTACGATTTCCGGCAACAATCCTTTGGTAAGTTGCAAGGGACCAAGCACATTGGTTTCAAACTCCTTGCGTACGGCGTCAACATCAATGTCTTCAACAAGGTTTCGGTCATTGTAGGTGCTCGCATTATTGACCAAAATATCAATTGGCCTGCCTGCAATTTTCTCGCAAAAGCCTTGTATAGCCTCCCCGTCGCAGAGATCGATACCATCGTAGATTTCTGCGCCAGTTGCCTTGAGCTCCGGCGAATTGGAGCGAACACAGGCGATTACATCATCACCACGCTTCGTAAACTGTTCCGCGAGCGCCAGTCCGATGCCGCAATTTGCCCCCGTAATAACGACCACAGACACTTTTCTGTCGCTCCTTGCTGATCACGGAGTGTTCCCAAAACCGCAAGGGCAATGATACAGAATCTAAGCTAACAATAAACATTATTCTTGCCAGTACTGTGATGAAATTAGCAGCTTCCTTCGGGGGAAGCGGTGTGAGGTGCTTGACGCGGGCGATGCGCCAACAAGTCCCCTATGTTATTTTTAACCGATACATACAGCTCGTAGAGTGCATCACTGCGTGCACGGCTGCCTGCTGCCAAATACCTATTCATATTGCGCGGGTCGTAATTTGGTGATGAATTTTCCATTTTTCTCTCCAATTCAATTGCTTACTGGTGTTTTCATTGTCTCTTGAAGCACCATGTCGCGTTGTGTTGAATTGAACATAGGTACTTTACGTTCAAACGACAAACGAGTAATCCTTTTGTTTCGATTCAAATTTCTTTAAGTGAAAACGAAAAATGGCCTACCAACTTCCGCCACTGAACGGGTTACGTGCTTTTGAAGCAACGGCCCGCCACATGAGCTTTACCAAGGCTGCCGAGGAGCTCAACGTCACTCCGGCGGCGTTGAGTTATCAAGTGCGCCAGCTAGAGGCGTTTCTTCAGGTAAAGTTATTTGAACGATTAAACCGCTCCATTGCCCTCACAGAACAAGGTCGGATGATCTTTCCCGGTCTTCGCGGTGGTTTTGAACAAATGGACCAGGCCATGGGCCGTCTCAGGCGGCAAGCAGCAACAAAAGTATTGGTGGTTTCAGCTGGCCCTGCATTTTCGGCCAAGTGGCTGGCACCAAGGTTGTACCGGTTTCTTCAGCGTCACCCAGACCTCGACCCTCGCATTTCTGCAAATCTGAATATATCTGATTTTGAGAAAGAAAAAATTGATGTAGCCGTTCGTTTTGGTGGTGGAAACTACCCCGGCTTCTTCTCCGAAAAACTGCTGGATGAATTCGTGACCCCTATGTGCAGCCCAGATTTACTGAGCGACAGCAAACCTTACCCGATGACTACGCCAGAAGCACTGCGCCATCACACATTAATTCATGATGAGTCGATTTCCTCGTTTTTGCCGCAAACCCCAACATGGGAAACCTGGCTTAAAGCCGCAAACATCGATGACATAGATCTCTCGAGAGGCCTGCATTTTTCCATCGCGGACCATGGACTGGATGCAGCCGTTGCCGGTGCTGGCGTGGTGCTCGGGCGCATGGTACTGGCCCATACCGACCTTAAATCAAAACGCCTCGTGACACCGTTTGATTTGCGCCTTCCAGCCCACGCCGGCTTTCATATTGTGTGCCCACACGCTGCCAGAGAAGAGCCAAAAACCGCCGCTTTCATCGCTTGGTTGCAGGATGAAGCCGCTGCTGACCGGGCAGCAGGACTTTAGGTTAGATCCCTGTCCCCGGCAGTCAATTGAGGTTTTAGAAATTTTACCAGTGCGATGGAGATAAAACTAAGCACCGCAAGAATTGCAAAACCGGCGAACCATCCTGCCGAACTTTCTCTTCCCCCTGCCCCTAGTGCATAGCCAAATACCAGCGGTCCCAGCGATGCTCCGGCAAAACCGATTGTGGCGTGAACCGCCATGGTGGCACCGCGTAATGTAGGGGCAGCATTGGCGAAGGCTGCAGCGGTCAATGCAGCGCTGTCGCCCATAATGGCAATTGAGTAAAGCAGCACCGCAAAAGCTGCAAAACCGTATGCCAAATAGGCAGAACCGCCGGTGATTAAAGCCATGGCCGCGCCGGCAAGCATGACCGCAATAACCGTCATCCGGCGGCCATAGCGGATGCACAATTCATTCCCAAGAATGCTTGCCGGCATGCCCGTTAACGTCGCCATGGCAGCAACAGTGACGGGCGCGAAGACACTGTAAAAAAATGAGTTTTCTGAACCGCCAGGAATTTGCGCACCGACATAAACCAAAAATGCCACCGTCCAGGCGCGAAAGGCAAACAACTCCCAGGAATGTAGCCCGTAACACAGTGACCAGGTGAGCGTAGAGCGGTTGGAAAACACTTCCAACATCGCCGCAAATGGAGTTGGGGTTCTATCTGGATGCGAAGGCGGAACTTTGAAGATTACAATCACCCCGCCGATAAGTGAAAACCCGGCACTTAGCACATAGACCATCTGCCAGCCCGCAGCGGAATACACCTGGTCTGCGAACAGATATGATAGTGCAGCCCCGATGCTGAAGCAGCCGGTGTAAAACCCGGTGGCACGAGAAATCGCCTGCGGTTTTATATGGTCCCCCAGCGCTTTCAAGCCGGGCATATAGGTACCGCCAAGACCAGCCCCGAACAGAGCGTGACATGCGGCAGCCATCCATAACCCATCAGCCAGATATGCAAAACCGAGCAACCCGGTGGCACTCAAAACCGCAGAAAACAAGTAAATTCCGCGCGGATCAATCCGATCAGTCATCGTCACAAGAACTGGCACGGCTGCGGTATACCCGGCAAACATGGCCGCAACTACGATACCTGCCTCGCCGCTGGTGAGCGACCAAAGTTCTGAAAACTGCGGCAGTAAAGTCGCGAAAGCGGAAAACCCGGCCATGGTCAGGATATGCGCACCACACACCCATGCAACCAGCGTCACCGGGTTTGCGCCCGCGTTTTCATCTGTCATATGTCACTCACAAAAATCAGTTCCCGTTTAGTGCCGTTTAGTGTCATTTCCTGTTATTTATTCTCATTTCTTATCATTTTTTCCCAAAATTTACCCATGAATTGGGCATATAATCCCCGCATGAGCAAACAACATTTTCTGGCGGTCACCTCCACTGACATCGAAGCAGCGGCGAAGGCAATCCATGGTGCCGTCAAGCGCACACCATTTGTGCAAAGCCGCACTCTTTCGAAAATTCTCGGTTGCGAGTTGTGGCTGAAATTTGAAAACCAGCAATTCACCGCATCGTTTAAGGAACGCGGCGCGCTAAACCGGTTGCTGCACCTAAGCGATGGGGAAAAGCAGCGCGGTGTCATCGCCATGTCGGCGGGCAACCATGCGCAAGGCGTCGCCTATCATGCTGCCCGGCTTGGCATTCCGGCAACCATTGTTATGCCGCAGGGCACACCGACGGTGAAAGTAGAAGGCACCCGCGCCCATGGCGCCAATGTGATGTTGGAAGGTGCGAGCCTTGAAGACGCCGCCAGTTTTGCCCAACGCTTTTGCGCGCAGAACAATCTGACCTTTATCCACCCATATGACGATACGCATGTGATTGCCGGTCAAGGAACGATTGCACTGGAAATTCTTGACGATGGTCCCCTGCCCGAAACCCTGATTGTACCAATTGGCGGCGGCGGGCTGATGGCGGGCAATGCGGTGGCCATGCGGGCTGGTGCGCCGCAGGTCGAATTGATCGGTGTGCAGAGCGAATTGTTCCCGGCCATGGCGGCGCGGGTTCAGGGGATCACGCCGGGGCCCGGCGGCGACAGTCTGGCGGAAGGCATCGCGGTTAAAAATCCGGGCGAATTGACGTCGGAGATCATCGCCGAACTTGTCGATGACATTGTCCTGGTCAGCGAGGCGGAGCTGGAGCGCGCCGTCACCCTGCTGCTGGACATCGAGAAAACCGTGGCGGAAGGCGCAGGTGCTGCCGGGCTCGCGGCTATCCTGCATGAACCCGAACGCTACCGGGGCAAGCGGGTGGCGGTAATCCTGTGTGGTGGTAATATTGATTTGCGTCTGCTGGGCGAAGTGCTGAACCGCGAACTGGCCCGCGCCGGACGCATCGCCAGACTTGCGGTGCAATTGCGCGACCGTCCCGGTGAACTGGCAACCCTCACCCGTATTCTCGCAGACGAAGCCGCCAATGTGCTGGAGGTTTCCCATCACCGGGTTTTCACCCTCACGCCAGCCAAGGGCGCGCGCACCGTATTTGAAGTCGAAACCCGCGACATGGCACATCTGGAGCATGTCGTAAAAGCCATCCGCGACGCGGGCTATAAGGTGTCCCTGCTCGGACCAGATGAGGGCTAGGAGCCGTATATAAAAAGGCTGCTGAACGAATTCAGCAGCCTTTAAAATCACAATTAGCCACCTAAAGGGCCATCAGCGTCGCCAGTTCAGGCAGCGGCACTAATCTCTTTTGCCTACCAGTTCACCTTGGCACCAACTGTCCCGCGGGCTGATGCGACTTCGTTTTTGAAGCCTACCCGGCCGGTGATGTCGGTGTAGAGGCGAACGCCCGGAGTAACCAGGAACGAACCACCTGCCGAAAGCTCCGCTGAAGTGCCGGAGAAGTCGGTGGTGAATTTCGTGCCAGAAGCCAGGATATGGTTCTTGCCTTCAAACTCTTCAATCAGGTTCAGGCGGAAATACCCAAAGCTCACATCTGAATGGCCTTCAAGAGCAACACCGATGCGGCCTTCGAGGCTGTCGCCATCAAGAACAGAAAGAGCAACACCCTCACTGTCCACCGTGTTGTCAAAGTCGGCGTTCGAATAGATCAACTGGCCTTGTGGAACAAACGCCCACTGGTCCGAGATCGCGTGACGATAACCAGCTTCCAGAGAAAACGCGTAGCCAAACCCGTCTGTATTTGCGTGGGCTGTGCGCTCTGACCCTCTCGAGCCAAACTGCGTGGAATCAATATCCACATCATACCAGGTCGCCTGACCAACTGCGTCGAGATAGAATGTCTGGGCTTCATTGTAGAAGGTCGCCGATCCGCCAACGCCATATCCGTTGATATCAACATTGGCAATCTTTCGGCGAATGGCATTCGAAACATCGGTATCCGAGTTGCCGTAATGGCCCATGATGGACAACACAAGATCGCCTTCATCAAGATCGAACCCGGCGAAGTCAACACCCGCCTGCATGAAGCCATGCGCAGTTTCA